>CAYIZV010000006.1:0-75705 GCA_964367915.1 uncultured Neisseria sp. | reverse complement strand
TGATACACTTCCACTATATAAACAACAAGACGATTTATTCTGGTGGCTGAAAGCAAAAGCTCTTGCGAGTAGTCTTTATCTTAAAGATAAGGAAAAGCTATTAGAGTTTTATAATAGCATTTGTATATACTGGATTTATAATAATAAATATCAATCAATATTACATGCTTACAATCAAAATTAATAAAGTTATTTAAAAGTTATGCTATGGTTTTATATGTATGATGAGCTTAGTAGAAATAATGGGTTTTATTTATTATTGTGCTAGAGAGTGAAACAAAATTATGATTTATCTGATTAAAAAATTTAATATATATAATTAAAAATTAACGAAGAAAATTAATATGACGAAAACAGCAGTAATTAGCATTAAAAACAACTCTGAAGACGTTGTATTACAAAAAGAACAAAAGCGCTTTAACAAATTAACGGCAGATATTAGTCGTCGCCGTAAAGAGTTGCTAGAGCTTAATGATGCAATAACTGAGCTTAAAATTGGCTATATAAAGAAGCTTGCTCCGGTACAAAATAAACATTCTGAATTAATTCAAGAGATGATTTATCTTGCGGATGAAAATTTTGATAATAAAATTTTTACTAAAGCTGATCGTAAAAGTATTTGTGTTCTTTTGGATGAATCAATAGGGAGTTTAGACGAGCAGTATGTAAATGATAGAATCAAAGATATATTTGCCAGACGCCTTGGTGAAAATTTTGATGATGTCGTAAATGAAGCTAACAGTTTTGCAACTAATAGGACTAAAGCTTTTCTTAATGAGATGTTTGGCATGGATGTGGATTGCGACGATAACATTAGCCAAGAAGAATTAATGCAGCGAATTCGGCAGAAATTTATGGAGCAGGAAGAACAAGAGCGATTACGTAAAGAGCAAAAATCCAAGCGTAAGAAAAGTGCCAAAACCTTAGCCAAGGAGGCTCAGGAAAAAGAAGCAGAAAAGCATCAAAGTCAATCAATTCGTGAAGTCTATCGCCAACTTGCTAAGTCACTGCACCCGGATCGAATTGCGAATGATGAAAATTATGAAACTAAAACTAAGCTGATGCAGGAAGTTAATGCCGCTTACGATAAAGACGACTTACTGACTCTTTTAGAAATTCAGCTTAAAATTGAGCAAATTAGCCAAGAAAATATTGACGGCGTAGCTTTAGAAAAGCTAAAGCATTTTAATATGGTTTTAAAAAGACAATTTGATGAATTAAACATAGAACTGCAGAATATCTCCGCGCAACTAAGTATGGAGTTCCCTAACTTGAATTTATACGGGGAATTGAGTTCAAAAAAAATTGAAATGCACATAAGGTCGCAAATTAAGGAAACTAAGCAGATCGTTGAAGATTTACAAACTCATCTGGAATTTTGGAAAATGGATATAAAATTGTTTCGTATGTATATTCGTGAAGCGATTGATTTAAATCAAGCTAATAATGATTTTACGGATGAATTTTTTGAATTGGAACAAATGATGTCTGCATTTAGAAATAATGTTCGGAAATAAAGTATGATTTATGATTTTAAAGCATTAGATAATTATTTCAAGCTGGATTTTTTGCAGCAATAAATTTGATTATAGATATTAACTATTAATTTAGAAGGAAAGACCATGGAAAAACGTGATTTTTTATACGAAGGTAAGGCTAAGCAGGTTTACACTACTGATAATCCAGACTTAATTATTATTCGTTATAAGGATGATGCCACTGCTTTTAATAACCTAAAAAAAGGCACAATTACTGAAAAAGGAATTATTAATAATCAAATTACGACGCGTCTATTTAATTTGTTGGCGGAAAATGGAATTAAAACTCATTTTCATCAGCAATTAAATGATCGTGAGCAACTTTGTGACAAAGTAACAATTATTCCGCTGGAAGTTATTACGCGTAATCTAATTGCTGGTTCAATGGCGAAACGCTTAAATATTACAGAGGGAACTAAACCAACTAATACGGTTTTAGAGTTATCTTATAAAGACGATGCGCTCGGTGATCCATTGATTAATGACCATCATGCTGTGGCACTTGGGGTTGCAACTTATGCCGAATTAGAGCAAATTTATGCGATGACTTTAAAAATCAATGAAGTATTGCAAAAATTCTTTGCTGAACGTAATTTAATTCTGGTAGATTTTAAGATTGAATTTGGTAAAAATAGTCATGGCGAAATTGTCTTGGCTGATGAAATTAGCCCGGATACTTGCCGTCTATGGGACAGTATTACTCAGGAGAAAATGGATAAAGACCGTTTCAGACGCGATTTGGGTGGAGTTGAAGAAGCTTACCATGAAGTTTTACATCGTTTGAGTAATTAAGAAATGCAAACCGACAAGATTAAATTTTATCCGACTAAGCCTAGCACGGAGCTTAGTGATAAAATGGAAGAGGAATGTGGTGTTTTTGCACTCTATGATACTAAGCCGATTGACAATGTTGCATACTTAGCGTACTGTGGTCTATTTTCTTTGCAACATCGTGGACAAGAAAGTGCCGGTATTACAGTTGCAAATCATGGACATCTCGATACGTTCAAAGGCATGGGCTTGGTTAGTGAAGTTTTCAATACTGATGAATTGGTGCATAAAATTGGTAACGCTGCAATTGGGCATGTGCGCTACTCAACTACAGGTAGCTCTAATTTAGCTAACGCTCAGCCGCTATTTGCTCAATCAGTAATGGGAGCAATCGCGTTGGCTCATAACGGTAATTTGATTAATGCTAATCGTTTGCGCAATGAGTTAGAATTAGACGGGGCAATTTTCCAAACTAGCAGCGATAGTGAAGTAATTCTCAACCTTCTAGCCAAACGTGCGCGTCTGGGTTTACAACAAGCAATCAGCGATACGTGTAATACCATTCGTGGGGCATTTGCACTCGTGATGTTAGTTGGCAATAAATTGATTGCCGTGCGTGATCCTTTGGGAATTCGTCCATTATGTTTGGGTAAAATTCGGGGTAGTGAGATTCATGTTCTAGCATCTGAGAGCTGTGCTTTAGATATTGTTGGGGCAGAGCTAGTGCGCTCGATTGAACCTGGTGAAATGTTGATCATTGATGAAACTGGTTTGAATTCATACCGCTATGCCAAAAATACTCATCGGGCGTCATGTTCGTTCGAATATATCTATTTTTCACGTCCCGATAGTATTTTGGATGGCTTGGATGTTTATCATGTCCGCGAGTCGGCTGGACGCTGCCTATTTCATCAAAAACCAGTTGAAGCAGATGTCGTGATCGGTGTGCCTGATTCGGGAGTGGTTGCCGCAATCGGTTATTCCGAAGAAAGTAAAATTCCTTATTCTATGGGGTTGGTACGCAGCAAATATATGGGACGCAGTTTTATTTTGCCAGATCAGAAATTGCGAGAGCAGGCTGTTAAGCTTAAACTTAATCCAATGCGTCATGTAATTGCTGGTAAACGGGTTATTCTGGTTGATGATTCTTTGGTGCGTGGAACTACTGCCAAAAAATTGATTCAATTATTGCGTGAAGCTGGTGCAAAAGAAGTTCATTTCCGTCTGGCATCCCCAATGGTTAAAAGTGAATGTTTCTTTGGCGTTGATATCTCGAGCAAGGAAGAATTAATTGCCAGTAAATTAAGCGTTGATGAAATTTGCAAAGTTATTAATGCTGATAGCTTGGACTTTTTGTCTTTGGACAATCAGCGTAAAATTTTAGGCGGTGACCAGTATTGTGATGGTTGTTTTACCGCAAATTATCCACTAGATGATATTGAACGAGTATAAGGATTTAAATATGATTACTTACAAAACCGCAGGGGTTGATAAAGAAGAAGGCTATAAGAGCGTTGGTTTAATCAAAGATATGGTTAAACGCACTTATTCAAAAAATGTTTTAACCGAACTAGGTAGTTTTGGTGCACTTTATGAGCTTGGTAAATATGACAACCCTGTTTTGGTATCTGGTACCGATGGCGTCGGAACTAAGCTTAAAATCGCTTTTGAGCTAAATAAATACGACACAATTGGAATTGATTGTGTGGCTATGTGTGTTAACGATATTTTGTGTCATGGTGCTAAGCCTTTGTTCTTTTTGGATTATCTGGCTTGCGGTAAACTTGATGCTGATGTCGCTGCACAAATCGTCAGTGGTGTTACGGAAGGGTGTTTACAGTCTTACGCTGCATTAGTTGGTGGTGAGACTGCCGAGATGCCTGGATTTTATCAACCTGGTGAATATGACATTGCTGGTTTTGCTGTTGGCGTAGTTGAGAAAGCACAAGTAATTACTGGCGATAAAATTTGTGAGGGTGACAGTATTATTGCTTTAAGTTCAAGCGGATTTCATAGTAATGGCTTTTCCCTAGTGCGTCGTTTAATTACTGATTTTAAAGTCGAGTTTAATGGTGCTCCGATTGGTGAGCAACTCTTAACACCAACTAAGATTTATGTTAAACCAGTTTTAGCAGTACTGGAAAAGTACACAGTGAATGGCATGGCGCATATTACTGGTGGTGGTTTATATGAAAATGTACCGCGGATTATTCCGGATGGATTATGCGCGAGCATTGATACTAGTAAAATTGAATCTTTACCAATTTTTGATTTAGTCGAAAAACTTGGTGTCGCACGTGAGGAAATGTTTGGTACTTTCAATATGGGAGTGGGATTTATCTTGGTGGTAAATCCAGAACTTGTTGATGGTATTGTTAAAGTATTGGCAGAACATGGTGAGAACGCGCGGGTGATTGGAACGATAACTCAAGGTAATGACAAAATATGTCTAAATTAGTTGTTCTGGTTTCCGGTGGTGGAACTAATTTACAGGCTATCTTAGATGCATTTCCTAATCAGGTAATCAGTGTGATTGCTGATCGCGATTGCTACGCCCTGACTCGCGCGGCTAATGCTGGAGTTGCAGCACATTTGGTTGATCGTAAGTTATATCGTCACGAGCTTTCTACTCGGATTAGCGAACTGATTCCTGATGATTGTGATTTGATTGTATTAGCTGGGTTTTTATCAATTTTAGATAGCCAATTAATTCAACGCTTTTCGCATAGGATTATTAATATTCATCCCTCATTACTGCCTCGGCACGGAGGTGCTGGAATGTGGGGGATTAAAGTTCATCAAGCGGCAATTAGTTCCGGTGACAATGAGTCAGGTTGTACGGTGCACTATGTCAGCGAAGAAATTGATGGTGGCGCGATTATTGCTCAAGCACATGTTGCAATTGAAGCGGGCGATACAGCCTATAGTTTGCAGCAAAAAGTCCTTGCACATGAACATAAATTACTTGTTAGCGTTATTGCTAAATTATTGGTTGTTAGGTAAGGATTAGTTCCATTTTTTATAAAATTAATGCTTAGATTTTGATTGGCGGCGATATGGATATTATAGACAAATTACAGAGTACATTCAATGATTTGAGTATCAATAATATTGAATCACTTAAAGAGGTTTACTCGGAAAATATTATTTTTGAAGATCCAGCGCACCGCGTTATTGGATTAGATAATTTTATGCTATACTGTCATAATCTGTATAAAAACGTATCTAAGTGTAAATTTGAATTTATTCAGGTAAGCAAATTGGATGGGGTAGCATTTTTAGAATGGAATATGTACCTGATTCATCCGCGGCTTAATAAAGGCAATGAAATTATTGTGTCTGGGATTAGTAAAGTTATATTTAATGATAAAATAATTTCCCATCGAGATTATTTTGATCTTGGGGCAATGCTCTATGAAAAATTACCTTGTATTGGTGGGATAATTCGTAAAATTAAAAATAATTTAGGATGATAATGAACGTATTAATTACTGGAGCAACTTCTGGCATAGGTTTATCGCTGGTTAAACTTTACAAGTCTTTGAATTATAAGGTGATTGCAGTTGGCAGAAATACTCAGGTGTTATCTGAATTAAACCAACTAGGTATTGACACGATGACACTAGATTTATCGGATTTGCTAGCCTGCCGAAATCAATTTAAGCTTTTAGCGCAAAGATATGATTCAATTGATTTGGCTATTCTAAACGCTGGTAATTGTGAGTATGTTGATTGTAAAAACTTTGATGCTGAGTTAGTTAAACGAGTCTTTGATGCTAATATTATAACTTTGGCAAATAGTATTGAGTGCGTTTTACCGTTGTTAAGACGTTCAACTCAAGCGCATCTGGTTGGGGTTGCTAGTATGGCAAGTTATGTTCCGTTAAGTCGTGCCGAAGCTTATGGAGCCAGTAAAAGTGCTGTAAATTATTTATTGGAATCTCTTGCGATTGATCTGCTTCCAGAAAATATTGCGGTAACAGTTGTTAATCCTGGTTTTGTGAAAACTCCGCTCACGGCTAAAAATGACTTTCCAATGCCATTTGCTCTTGAAGTTGACGAAGCGGCTGAAATTATTCATCAAGGGATATTAAGTAAAAAAACTGAAATCCACTTTCCTTATAGTTTAAGTATTCCGATGAAACTATTTGCTATGTTGCCGCGCGGGCTTTGGCGCAAACTTGCTCAAAAATTTAAAAAGGTCTAATGTGGTAAAAAAGGTAGCTATTATTGGAAGCGGAATTTCTGGCTTAACTTGTGCCTATATGCTTAATCAGAAATATGATATTGAGGTTTTAGAGTCAAATGACTATATCGGCGGACATACTCATACCGTTGATATTGATGGTTTGGCTATTGATACGGGGTTTATTGTTTTTAATGATAGGACTTACCCAAATTTTCAAAAAATTTTAGATCAAATTGGTGTTAGCTATCGCCCGACAGAAATGAGTTTTTCGGTTCGCAATGATGATTGGGGCTTAGAATATAATGGCAATACGCTAAATAGTTTGTTTGCAGATCGTAAAAATTTCTTTCGTCCTAAATTCTATCGTTTGATTTTAGATATACTTAAATTTAATAAGCTCGCTAAACAAGCTTATAATTCAGATTCAAGCGCTACGCTAGGTGAGTTTGTGCGTAAGAATAAATTCAGCGACTGGTTTATTAATGGTTATATCTTACCAATGGGATCTGCAATTTGGTCAATGGGTATGACAGAAATGCTTGATTTTCCATTTGTCTTTTTTGCCAAGTTTTTTAATAATCATGGCTTACTTGACGTTACTAAGCGACCACAATGGTACACAATTAACGGTGGCTCGCGTAATTATATTCCTAAGTTAACCGCAGAGTTTGCTGATAAGATTTTTCTAAATAGCCCTGTCTCAAAAATAATTCGTCATGCTGATCATATTGAATTAGTGCTTGCAAATGGTGAGAGTAAAAAATATGACGAGGTAATTTGTGCCTGTCATTCTGATCAGGCATTGCAGCTTTTAGATAATCCGAGTAACGATGAACGAAGAATATTAGGCGCAATTAAATATTCCAATAATGATGTAATCCTTCATCGTGATACGAGCTTACTACCAAGAAATAAACTTGCTCATGCGAGTTGGAACTACCTGATTAGCGACAATAGTGATAATAAAGCTACGCTTACCTATAATATGAATATTTTGCAGGGCTTAAATACTCAAACAACTTATTGTGTTACCTTAAATAGCTCTAATTTAATAGATGAAAGCCAAATTTGCGCCAGATTTAACTATGCTCATCCGGTCTATTCTGATGAATCGGTTGCAGCTCAGGCGCAATGGAGTAAAATTTCTGGTTATGATCGGATTCATTATTGTGGTGCTTATTGGGCATCTGGGTTTCACGAAGATGGTGTTAAGAGTGCCTTAAGGGTCTGTCAACAGCTGGGGGCGGAATTTGTGGAATAACTCATTATGCCGAGGTGTAGTTTGGCATAAACGCTATACGCCTAAAATTCATCAGTTTAATTATAAACTTAATATGTGGTTAATCGCACTTAATCAAGCAGAATTTAATCCCGACTCACATCTCGTTAGCCGGGTAAAGTGGGCTATCTACCGATTTAACCCTAAGAATTATTTACGCCATAATACAAGCAATATTTCTCTGGCAAATAAAGTTTATCAGCAAATTAGAGAATTAGGTGGTGTCTTAAATGGCGATGAGCAAGTATTTTTATTGGGGCAATTGAGTAATTTGGGTATTTACTTTAGTCCGTTAAATTTATACTTAGTAGTTCAAAACGAAGATTGTCGCTATATCTTGGCGGAAGTTTCAAATACACCTTGGAATGAGCGTCACTACTATTTACTGGATAGATCACAGACACAAATTATCAGTAAGAAAAATTTTCATGTATCTCCATTTTTTAATCTTGATCAAGAGTATCATTGGAGCTTTAAATTAAATGAAAATAAATTACATTTTTCTATAGACACTTATGAAAATAATGAAAAAGTATTTAGCGCAGGGTATCATTGTAATTTGATTGGGTTTAAATCGGCTAGTTTTATGCTAAGCGTTCTTAAATCTCCATTCAATGTGTATAAGATTATATCGGGTATATATTTTGAAGCACTAAGGATATTTCTAAAAAAGATACCTTTCGTGGCTCATCCACCAACTAGAAATTAGAATTTATAATAAGGTAAATTATGTTCGATAAATTAGTTAAGCGTAATTTTTTAAAAGCACTGAATAAAATTAATTATGGACAAATTGTTATCAAAACGCCAGAAGGTGAAACTATTCAGGTAAATGGATCTCATGAAGGTTATAATGTTTATGTTGAATTATATGATTGGCGGGTAATTGCTAATTTGATTGTCAAGGGTGATGTTGGATTTGCAGCAGATTATCGCGATGGGTATTTTACGACTGATAATCTATATAACTTAATCTGCTTTGGTTTACAAAATGAGCATTTATTTCAACACTATGCCCATGGTAGCTTATGGTTTAAGCTGTTATCTAAATTACTGTATCTTACAAGACGCAACACGCTAAAAGGAAGTAGGCGTAATATACAGGCTCATTATGATCTTGGTAATGATTTTTATAAGCTATGGTTGGATCCAAGTATGACTTATTCTGCAGCAATTTTTGATTATGAAGGTCAAGATTTAACTGAGGCTCAACATAAAAAGTATGATCGAATATTAGATAAGATTGGTAATAAACCTGGTTCAATTTTAGAAATAGGATGTGGTTGGGGCGGATTTGCCGAGCGTGCATTTTTGCGCCAGCATCAGGTAAAAGGAATTACGCTATCTAGTGAGCAGGCAAATTATGCTCAAATGAGACTTAAAGATACTAATGTTAAAATTGAGATTGAAGATTATCGACATCAAACAGGTAGTTATGATTATATTGTATCTATTGAGATGTTAGAAGCGGTTGGAATGCGCTATTGGCCTGTCTATTTCGGTAAATTAAAGCAATTACTCAAGCCTGGTGGCAAGATATTATTACAAACTATTACTATTTCTGATGATTTATTTAAAAGTTACGTTAAACAATCTGATATGATCCGAACTTTTATTTTTCCAGGTGGAATGCTTCCTAGTGAGAATACCTTGAAACAAGAGCTAGATAAATGTGGGTTGAAATGCTCTGAGATTTTTCGCTTCGGAAAAGATTATGCAACTACGTTACAGATTTGGTTAAAGCAGTTTAAACATAAATTAGAATCAATTTCCCGGCTTGGGTTTGATGAGGAATTTGCTAGAATGTGGGAGTTTTATTTAGCAGCTTGCAGCGCTGGGTTTATTTCTGAGAGAATTAATGTTGTTCAAATGGAGATTATTCATGCTTAAATTGAAGAAATGGATACTATTTGGCATGATAGTGGCATGTAATTATTGCTTTGCCGATATTGGCATTTTAAAAAGTTATGTTCCTGATGCTGAAAAAGTTGGTAGTGGAAATTATAAATTTCTGTTTTTTAATGTCTTTACCGCAACAACCTACGCACCAATGGGTAAATTGTCTTTAGATAAACCATTTGCATTGCAGTTACGTTATGAGCGAAATTTAAAAGGTGAGGATATTGCAAAAAAAGCAATTGAAAAAATTCGTGGTCAATCAGATAAAGTACCTGAAGATAAATTAGATCTTTGGCAGAGTGAACTATCTGAGATAATTCCTAATGTAAGTAATGGAACAGTGTTAACTGGTGTGTTAACTAAAGAGCATGAAACATTATTTTTTGATGGAAATTGGCAGCTTTTAGGGCGCATTAATGATAAAGAGTTTGCGAATCACTTTTTTGGAATTTGGCTGGGAAAAGATTCGGGTGATACAAAACTAAGGAAACAGTTATTTGGTGATAATACCTAACCTATTTTTTTTATGTGAGAATTATGATGCGTTTAATACTTATATTTGTAGCTACATGCTTGGTAATAGGCTGTTCTGGAAT
The DNA here is from genome assembly GCA_964367915.1 of uncultured Neisseria sp. Taxonomy (GTDB): domain Bacteria; phylum Pseudomonadota; class Gammaproteobacteria; order Burkholderiales; family UBA11063; genus Aquella. Next base: position 65,433 of record CAYIZV010000006.1, on the reverse strand, counting down.
GAATTTGAAAGATTATAAAAATAATCAACCTCAGCTTAATTTACAAAACTACCTAAATGGTAATATCAATGGTTATGGTATTGTGCAGGATAGAACTGGCAATGTTACCCGTCGGTTTGACTTTCATGGTAATGCTCGTTGGGCAGATAATAAAGGTGTATTTGATGAAAAAATCATTTACGATAATGGCAAAGTAGAAAGCCGTGAATGGACTTTTGTTAAGATTTCAGAGAGTCAGTATGAAGCAACTACGAGTGATGTGATTGGTAAGGCAGATATAAAAATAGCTGGTAATGCAATGCAATGGAATTATGTGATGAACGTAAAGGTTGATGATAGCACTTATCAAATTAATTTTGATGATTGGATGTTCCTAATTGATGACAGACATTTGATTAACCGCAATTATTTTAAGAAATTTGGTGTTAAAGTTGGCGAGCTAACGCTATATATGGAAAAAGAATCTTCATAATAGTAGTAGTTAGTGGTAATTAACATATTTTATTAGGCATAGGTATGAAAGAAAATAGTCTTGTTGGTAAGGTTCTGGAAGTTGCAACTTTAAATATTATCGGTGGTAAAACCGCTGAATTTGAAGCCGCTTTTAAATTGGCTAGTCCGTTAGTGGAGTCAATTCCAGGTTATATCAAGCATGATTTAGTTGCGGGTATTGAGAAACCAAATCAATATATTTTATTAATTTGGTGGGAAAGCCTTGAGGCTCATATGGTTGGTTTTAGAGAGTCGCAGGAATATCAACAATGGAAAGAGTTATTGCATAAATTCTTTGCTCCAGATACAACAGTGCTTCATTATAGTAAAAAGCTTTAGGATCGGTAAACGGCTTCAATGATGGAGAAAGTTGCTGTCTCTTGGAGTGGTGGCAAAGATGGTGCATTAGCATTGCATTCTGCGATAGCCAGTGGATTAAAGCCACAAGTTTTGCTATGCATGGTTGATGAACGTGGTTATTCACGCTCCAATGGCATAAGTACGCAAATTTTACAGCAGCAAGCCTTAGCACTTAATCTGCCGTTGGTTTTAAAACAAAGCTCTTGGAGTAGCTACGAGTTCAATCTGATTGAGGCACTAACTGAGATTAAGCATGCGTATAATGTAACACAGTGTGTTTTTGGTGATATTGACATTGTTACACATCGCCAGTTTGAAGAATCCATTTGTCAGCAATCTGGATTGTCTGCTTGCTTACCATTGTGGGATAAGTCTCGGCTTGATGTAAAAAATGAAATTATTCGACTGGGAATAAAAAGTAAGCTGTCAGTAGTTAGTAGGCAGTATTCACTTAACGAATTACTGGGTGCTGAATATGGTGAACTAGACTTTGCTAACTTAGAGCAAATAGGGGTAGACATTTGTGGTGAGAATGGTGAGTTTCATACCTTAGTTTATGATGCACCATTATTTCGGCAGCCGTTAAATATTATAGCTGGCGAGGTTTACGATTTAGGGCATGTTTTATTATGTGATTTTAAAATTATTTTTGAAAGGAATTTAGTAGATGTTAAAACGAGCGTTAATTAGCGTTTTTGATAAAGAAGGGATTGCTGAATTTGCCGAGTTTTTGGTCGGGCAGGGCGTTGAATTAATTTCGACTGGTGGAACGTATAAATACTTAAAAGAAAAAGGTTTAACAGTTACCGAAGTAAGTGAAGTTACTAATTTCCCGGAAATGCTGGATGGTCGGGTAAAGACCTTACATCCTAATATTCACGGCGGGATTTTAGCTATTCGTGATAATCCGGTGCATATGCAGACAATAGCAGAGCATAACATTGAGACTATTGATATGGTAATTGTTAATTTATATCCATTTTTCAATGAAGTGGTTAAAGATATTTCTTTTGAAGAAAAGGTTGAGTTCATTGATATTGGTGGGCCAACTATGCTTCGTTCTGCAGCTAAAGCATTTAAAGATGTAATTGTAATTAGCGATACTGTTGATTATGCTCAAGTGCAACAAGAATTGAGCGCAGATAAAGATGTAAGCTTTGCTACTCGCAAGAAGTTAGCCGGTAAAGTATTTAACTTAACCTCAGCTTATGATGCTGCGATTAGTAATTTTTTATTAGGTGAGGAAGAATTTCCGCATTACCTTAATATGTCATATCAAAAAGCTGCTGATTTACGTTATGGTGAAAATCCGCATCAAAAAGCCGCTTTTTACACTGCCACTACTCAAAGTGGTATTTTGAAAGATTTTGTACAATTGCACGGCAAAGAATTATCTTTTAATAATATTCGTGATATGGATTTGGCATGGAAAGTGGTAGCAGAATTTAGTGAAGTTGCTGCTTGCGGTGTAAAACACTCCACACCATGCGGCGTTGCGATTGGTGCTAATGTTACGGATGCCTATGCTAAGATGCATGCTAGTGATCCAGTTTCAATCTTTGGTGGTATTGTTGCAATTAATAGTGAAGTTGATCTGGCAACCGCAAAAGAAATGAATAATACTTTCTTGGAAATCGTAATGGCGCCAGCTTTTAGCGCTGAAGCATTAACTGAATTACAAACTAAGAAAAACTTACGGGTAATTCAAATTAAAACTACAACTCCGCAAGCTAAACTAGAATATGTGACTGTTGATGGTGGAATTTTAGTTCAGGACCGTGATTGTCAATTTGCCGATGAGCTTAAGGTCGTAACCAAAGCGCAACCTAGTGCTGAAGATTTGGTTGATCTGACAATGGCAATGAAAGTAGTTAAACATGTTAAATCTAATGCAATTGTCGTGGCTAAAGATGGTGTAGCTAAAGGAATAGGAGCTGGACAAACTAACCGAATTTGGGCAACAGCACAGGCGATTGAACGAGCTAAAGACGGTGGTGTATTAGCATCAGATGCGTTCTTCCCGTTTAGAGATTGTGTTGATGAATGTGCTAAAGCTGGAATTAAAGCAATTATTCAACCAGGCGGCTCTCTTCGTGATCAAGAGTCAATTGATGCCTGTAATGAGTATGGCATAGCGATGGTGTTTAGTGGGATTCGCCACTTCAAACACTAAGGTAGACATTGAAAATAAAAAGCCTCAACATTATTGTTGAGGCTTTTTATTTTCAAAGAGTATTAGTCTTTGTGCCATTTATCAATGAATGTTGTCATTACTGCATTGGCATAGACGTTGGTTGCACTCCGTCCCATATCAGCAAATGCATCAATCGGTAACAACAGTAAAATACTTGCAGCAGGGAAATGAAATGCTGTCACGGCTGAAGAAATTACCATAATCGAAGCACGTGGAACGCCAGCAATACCTTTAGATGTAATTAACAACATAAAGAAGATATAAAGCTTATCGGTAAACGAAATATCAATTCCAAATACTTGGGTAATAAATATAATCGCAAAGCTGAAATATACCATCGAACCTATCATATTGAATGAATATCCCATTGGCATTACAAAGCTGCTAATTTTTTCACGTACACCGTGTTCTTCCAGCGCTTCAAAAACTGCTGGATAAGCAACTTCTGAAGAAGATGTAGCAAAAGATAAGGATAGTGGTGGAATAATTGCATTAATTAATTTATTGATGCCCTTACCAACAACTTTGAGTGAAATCACATAGATAACTAACCATACCACGATTAGTGCTAAGTAATATTCTAAAATAAATACCATATAAGTATACAGTACGCCAAAACCATTTTTAATAATCACATTAGCAATTGAGGCAAAAACAGCAATTGGAACTAATTTCATTACGGTATGGCAAATTGCAAACATTGCATGCATAATAGAATCCAAAAGTTCACGCATTGATTCACGACCTTTAGGATTAATTTTGGTTAGAGCAACTCCAAAAAATAGCGAGAAAATAACAATTTGAATAATATGTCCACCAGCAAAAGCATTGAAAATATTATCTGGAATAGTTTCTTGTACAAAATGCGCTAATGAAATTGATGATGAGTCAAATTTACCTGCAACTGCACTGCCGTCTTCAAGTAAATTTTTACCCACTTCAACCATAGATAAACCTGGTTTAAATAGATCAATGACAAACCATCCGATGAATAGGGAGCAGATTGATGAAATTATGAACAGTCCTAATACGCGCCCAAAAAGGAGCCCTAATCCTTTAGCATTGTCACCAATATTTATTACCCCAAGACTTAGTGAGGCAAAGATTAATGGCGCAACAATCATCTTAATTAGTTTAATAAAAATATCTGATGCCATAGACAAGTACTGTAAGATACTTGCAGTCGTAGTTTGCGGTAGGCTTAAATAACGGATAAGCCATCCAAAAAAGATCCCCAAAAGTAAACTAATTACAATTGCGCGTGCTGCTTTCATATTTTATATTGCCTTATTGTAAAAGAAAGAGAATTAAAAAAACCAATTGATCCTATCGACTATATTGTAGCATTTTTTTAGCTAAAATGAACTAGGAAATAGAGCTAAATACTTAAAATTTTATTAAGATTGTAAATATAGCAACTGTTTCTAGTTCAAAGCTAAAATCTAGTTGTTTAATCCTACACCAGTCTTAAGTTAATTTATTGGTTTATCGAAAAATCCAGGGTTTACAAATCCCATTTCAATTGCTACTTTTTTATATGATTCACCACTTTCGTTTACTTTGGCTATGATTTGTGCAACATTATCATAACCTATAATTGAGATTAATTCAGTTGCAGCTGTAGGACAATGTTCAAAATACTCTTCACAAAGTTCTTTATTCGCGGTGATTCCCTTAACTACCGTTTTAGTAAATAACTCCAATCCATCGCGTAATAGAGTTAAGCTTTCAAACATCGCATCGGCAATAAGTGGTTCCCACGCGTTTAATTCAAACTCACCAACCGTACATTCAGAAATAATTAAATCATTACCAAGTATTTTATACGCAATTTGCATGATGAATTCAGCACCAACCGGATTTACTTTTTTGGGCATAATGCTCGAACCAGCTTGAATTGCAGGTAAATCAATCTCATGAATCGAAGTAGTTGGACCAGAATTCATTAATCTTAAATCATTAGCAATTTTCCGTAAATTTAAGCCGCATATTTTTAACATGCTAGAAAGCTGAGGGAAAACATCAAGATTTTGTGTACCATCAACCAAATCTTCACAAGCTGTAATTGGTGTTGCAGTAACTTTACGTAATTCCTCAATGACTGCAATTCGATAATCAGGGTGGTTTGATACACCAGTACCAATCGCATCACCACCCATATTAACTTGCAGAAATAATTCTTTAACTTGGTGTAGGCGGCGAACATCTCGATTTATAGCCATTGCATAAACCTTAAATTCACGACCAAGTGCAATAGGTACAGCATCTTCAAGTTGTGTACGTCCCATTTTCATAATGTCTTTAAATTCAGTTGCTTTATCTTCCAGAGCTCGTCGCAACAATTTTAAGTTACTCTCAACTTCATTGACTAATTCGTAAATAGCAATTTTTATAGCAGTAGGATAAGAATCATTGGTTGACTGTGAGGCGTTGACATGATCTATAGGGCTTAAAATATCATAGCGCCCCTTTTCATAACCGAGTTTTTCCAGCGCAATATTGGCAATTACTTCATTTGCATTCATATTAGTTGAAGTACCCGCTCCACCTTGGATTCCGGGGATAATAAATTGATCAATATAGTTTCCAGAAATAATTTGATTACTGGCATAAACAATTGCATCACAGATTTCGCGCGAAATTTTACCAGTTCGCTGATTGGCATATGCTGCAGCAATTTTTACTTTGGCAAAGGCTTTAACCAAATAACGGTGAGTCAAGTGATAGTCTGTTAATTTAAAATTTTCTAAAGCTCTAGCGGTATGTACACCATAGTAAGCATCACTTGGAACTTTAAACTCACCAATAAAATCTTTTTCAATCCGATAAGTCATAAAACTCTCCTTTTAGTATTTATCAAAATATTCTTGAATTTGTTTAATATCTGTTGTTTTCGTTAGGCTTAACATTAGTAAAATACGTGCTTTAGCAGGTGTCAGATTATTACCGGAAACCAAACCATAAGTAGTATCTAAGTTATTATAATCATAGGTAACTTGACCGCTACCAACTCTGCTGCTACGAACAATGACAATTCCTTTTTTGCGAGCTTTAATTAAGAAATCTTTTTCGTAGCTCGGGATATTACCATCACCGACTCCAGCAATAACAATTCCTTTGAGGTTTTTAGTATCAAGAATATGATCTAACATTTCTGTATTCACGCCTACATGTTCATAAATTATCGCCACATCTGGCAGTGAAGATATTCCATCTAAGTTGAATGGGGTATCTTTAGTATTTGGGCGAGTTGTTTTACTATTATAATCTACTTTGCCCATAAATACAGTGCCTATAGGACCGCTATTTGGAGCTTCAAATGTATCTACTGAAGTTGTGTTGGTTTTTTGTACCTCACGTCCATCAAAAATTTTCTCATTCATTGCAACCAAGACACCTCGACCGATGGAATTTTTATTTACGGCTACTGCCACGGCATTGTAAAGATTAAGTGGTCCATCTGCACTCATTGCTGTTGCCGGGCGCATTGCACCAACTAGAACAATTGGTTTATTTGTTTTTACCGTGAGTTCCAAGAGATAGGCTGTTTCGTCTAAAGTATCTGTACCATGTGTAATTACAATTGCATTTATTAAAGGATTGTCAGCAGCTTTTTGTACTTCACCATAAAGTTTTAACCAGTCATTTAACGTTACATCACCGCTATCTTTATTATATACTTGCTCATATTTAATATGAGCGAGGTCACTCAATCCATTTACCGAGGAAATTAATTGTTCTGCGGTAAGTTTTCCAGCTTTATAGCTGCTTGAAGTTTGTGATGATGCTACACCTGCTATTGTACCGCCAGTAGCGAGTATTTCTACTGTTGAACTATTTATATCATGAGCTAAAGATGCAAAGCTGCTCAGACAAAGCAGCGTTGTAATTATCGTTTTATGCATGAATGTGATCCTCATCAAGTAAATTTGGTTAGTAGTTAATGCTGTACATAAATACAGGTTTATGACGTGTCTAGGATTGTACCAAATTTTAAATTCCTAAAGTAACATGCGATGCACAAAAACATTTAATTGTTAAGGAGGCTTTGTTATAGGTGTTTGTAGTGATTGTGTTTTATGTTGTGTTGTTAAACACAACAGTATGAGAGGTGCTCTCTTATGATGCGTAACTGGATATTTTTAAGCAGAGTTTGAGCAAAAATATCAATTTGTAACGTATAATAATGAGCGTATATAATGTTTATTATTGAGTCAGAATGAATTTTGATGTGATTAAGCGGTTGAATAATTTTCCATTTTTGGTTTTTGCACTAATTATCATTGCATGTATAATTTATTTTTTTTCATATTTGTTTCCTTTCACCAATAATGCATTTGTAGTTGCAAATATTAATCCCGTAGCAGCAGATGTATCTGGTTTTATTACTAATATTTATGTAAAAAATGGTCAGGCTGTGAAGAAAGGTACTCCGTTATTTAAAGTTTATGCTGCTCCCTATGAGCAGAACTATAATCAGGCTTATGCACTATATTTAGAAGCAGAAGCCAATATTGAAGTTATACAAAAGCAAACTCAGAAAAATCGTGACTTGTTACATGAAATGCAAGAAAACTATGATAAAGCTAATTATGAATATGGTTTAAAAAGTAATCAGTTAGTGGTTAAAGCTGTTCCAAAATTAGATGTTGAAAAATTAAATTATGATCGTCGAGCATTAGCTAATTCAGTCAAAGCGTTGCGTAATCAATTAGCAATTGATGATAGTCAAATTAAGCAACAGCGTCAAAAAGTTTTAGCTCTAAAGGCAGCGATGAATCTGGCTAAGATTAATCTTGATTTAACTACTGTTAAAGCTTTTTCTGATGGTATCGTTGATAATCTGTATTTGTCGGTAGGTACTCCAATAATTCAGCATCAACCGCTATTTTCCTTTATTGATACCAATAGTTTGTATATTCAAGCTAATTTTAATGAAATTGACCTTCGAGATGTACATCCTGGTGACAAGGTTTTCATTTTTCCCAGAATGTATTTGTGGAGTAAAGTATACCACGGCGTAGTAGTTGGGAAAACATGGTCTGCCAACCGGCAAATAACAAATAGCAAAAGCCAGATGCAAATTGTTACTGAGAATGAAAATAATTGGGTCATGCTACCGCAACGCCTTCCATTACAAATAAAGATCACGGACTATGATGATGAACACTATCCTTTGAGTATTGGTTCAAGTGCTTATGTATATATTCAGACCCAACGTTAATAGTAGTTATGCACTTGACGGCTATTGAATAGTTTGATTAGATTCGTGATGATAACGTCAATTTCAATTTGAATAATATCTGTAATGGTTTGTATTGATAGATTTTGATAATGTTTATACTCATCGTGGTTTGATGGTTCTGAGATTATAACTTTATTATTTTGATTGAGTATTTCAGGAGTATAATATCGTTTTTGATTTTGTTCTAATGCATTAATCATCTCATCTAATTGTTGCCTAATCTGTGTGAGGCGTGGCTGAATCTTTAAATCATGACGAATTTCATGGCAGTTAAAATGAAAAATCACTACACTTAATAAACGGTATAGTCGTCTGATGTGCAGGTATGCAAGAACTGCAGCATCAACGTATTCTGGTGCTTTTTTGGTTTCCCATTTTGCTTCTGTTTGCCAGCGATTAAAGCTATTAATTTCAGTTAAGATTTTTGATTCATGATTTAGATATAAACTTTGGATTTGTTCTGCATTAAGTTGTGAATCGCTAATTGACAATAATAAAGCTTTTAGCTCAATTAGCGTGTTTTTCATGGATCTCAACATATTATCCCGTGCATACTCAGGGTAAAAATATCTCAGCATAATATAGGAGATAATAATTCCAATAATAATATTTATTAACCTTAAGAATGCACTTTTAATATCGTTATTATTAAGTAAGATTATTGGTAATGTCCATGAAATAAGCCCACCAATATATCCTTGAGCAGTGTCCATATACCAGTAAGCTGCGAGAAAAGTACCAATAACAATACCACATAAGTTGATGATTACATTATTTGCAAAACCAATAATGAATATCAGCGAAAAACCTGCAGCAAAAAAAGTTCCCCAAAACCTCAAATGACTTTTATTAATTGTTCCACCAAGGGTTGGATTATCAAAAAGAATAATTGCGCATGTCATTATGACCCAAATTCCGTCTGATATGCCGATATAAGCAACGTAGACGAAACTTATTATCATTGCAACACTTAAACGTGCTGCGCGAGTAAATTGTGATTGGGTAAAATTCATAATTTGATGTTGATACTCGTTTATATTAATTTGTTATATATCATGAAAATATGTTCTAAGCATTTAATTCTCAAGTGTGAAGTATTCAGTAGCTTCCAATGATTATACCAAGACGCGCTTGTGGCGGGATATTTTTTACCCTATTTAAAAGTAAACTCCTCCAACTTACTCTAATTTACTAATTAACTTATATTAAAATAGCTTAAAATATTGTATATTACAAATATATTCGAGAATAGTATATGAGCATAAGCAATTTAACTATGACTAGCAATTGCATCACACAAATTCGTGAGCTGATTATTCATGGTGAATTATTACCAGGTGAACAAATTAAGGGCGAATACCTAAAGAATCGCTTACAAGTTGGTCTCAGCCCTATTCGTGAGGCATTGTCACGTCTGGCTGCTGGTGTGTTAGTGGAGGCAGTCGATAATGCTGGTTTCAGAGTTGCAAAATTGAGTCGTGATAAAGTATATGATTCATTTCAAACTTATGCCAAAATTGAAGCTTTGTTATTGCGTGAATCAATTGAGCATGGTAATGATCAATGGGAAGCACAAATTATGGCGTGTATTTATCGACTAGCCAAGGTTGAGTCGCGCGATGTTAAAGTTGCTTATCAGCAATGGTCTGAGCGTAATGATGAATTTCATAATGCTTTAGTTGCAGGGTGTAAGCTTGAAGGCTTAATGGAAATCAGAAATAATTGTTTATTAATTAAAGATTGGTGTTATGGATTGGCATACCCTAATTTAAGCGAAGAAATGATTGTAGTCAATCATAACGAGCATGCCAAAATGGCAGAGCTATCAATCGCACGTAAGGCTGACGCTGCCTGCGCGATGCTTTGTAAACATACATTGCATGGTTTAGATGTAATAGTTTCGAGATTGCAACGAGCTGGAGTTGCTATTGGGTAAGTTCAGAAGAGGATGCTTTAAAAATTTGGGCTGCTATAATTCCTAATTCATAAAGAAGGTAGAGCGGTAGCGCTAGCATTGCTTGTGACAAAATATCAGGTGGGGTAACGATTGCCGCAATAATAAAACATCCTACAAAGATATAAGAGCGTATCTTGCGTGCTTTGTCGATACTCAGAATTCCAAATCTAATGATTATAAATACAATGACCGGCATTTCAAATGCAAGTCCAAAAACAATAAATAGTGATAAAACAAAATTAAGATAATTGCTAATATCCGTTAGCATGGTAATCTCGGGAGCTTTAAATTGTCCAACAAAATGGAATATAGCAGGTAAAACCAGAAAATAACAGAATACAACTCCCAAAATAAACAAAATAAAAGAGCTGACAATAACAGAAGCAATCAAGCGACGCTCTCCACGATATAATCCAGGTGCAACAAATTGCCAAATTTGAAATAAAGTGTGTGGCAGGCTAATTACAAAAGCGAGTAAGGCGGTTAATTTCATTGGTATAAAGAATGGAGAAGTAATGTCTGTTGCGATTAGCTCGGCATGTCCAGGTAAAAATTTACTTAACGGATTTGCCAAAACTTGATAGATTTGGTTGCTGAAAGGTAGCAAACAGAGGAAAACTATTAAGATGCCCAAAATTGAGAAAATTAATCGTTTACGTAGTTCTACGAGATGGTGAATGAAATTTGATTCAGTGTCAATCATTGTTTTGTTGTGCTTTGTTCAGGATAACTATCAAATAATTCGGGTTGTTGTTCAAAATCTAGCTCTGGTTGATATAAAAATTGATATTCACTATATAGAAAATCGCCTTCATCCCTATAATCATTAATTTTATGTTCAAGTGGTTGGATTTGATTTTTTAATTGATTAAAAGTTTGCTGCATTTCCTGACGGATACCATCAATCTGTGACATACCCGTTTGTTCGTAAAGTTGTGATTTCAAATTTATGGTAAATTTACGCAGTAATGCCACAACTCGTCCTGCTTTAGCTGCAATCTCAGGTAATTGTTCTGGTCCAAAAATCAAAAGAGATATTATTATGATTAACAATATCTCGCTAAAACTAATTCCAAACACGATTAATCCGGTTTTTTATTCGAGTTATCATTGTTATTCGTCTTTTCTTCGACCGCGTCTTTAAAGTTTTTTACTGCTTCGCCAACATCTTTGCCAATAGTTTTAAGTTTTTTGGTGCCAAAGATAATTACCACAATCAATAATACGATTAACCAATGCCAAATACTGAAGCTACCCATTATATTTATCCTTGTTTTTATATTTAAACGGATTCAAACACACGCATATGGAAATTACTAGCAGGTGATTTATGACAAAGCTTACTGCCCGTAAGTGAGAGCAAATCAACAGCCTAGTATGATGAATCTGATGGAGTATAGATTAAAATTATACTAGCGGTTACCAACGACATGAACGTGTAAATGAAAAACTTCCTGTCCGCCTTTAAGCCCGGTATTGATTTGCGTTTTATAGCCACCAACTAGACCATGTTCTACGGCTAGATCATTAGCTAATATCATGATTTTTCCCATTAAAGCACTATGTTCAGCGGTTAAATGCAACATGCTTTCAATGTGCACCTTAGGAATTATTAGTAAATGAACTTCTGCTTTAGGGTTAATGTCATTAAAGACAAAGATATCATCGTCTTGATAAACTATTTTAGTTGGAATTTCTTTATGTACTAATTTACAAAAAATACAATCACTCATGTTATTGATACCACCATTAAATTGTGAAATAATTATTATGAAATTGCTATAAAACAACAAAATAAGGCTAATGATGCCAATAGCCGCAGTTAAAAATTACGATTCAATATAAGGAATCAGGAAGAGTATAGCAATTAATAATGGATTAATGATATAATTATAGCTTAGTTTATGCTTTATTCTCAAGTGGGTTTTAAGAATAAAGTTTTGAATTTAAATTTTTACAGAGTGTTCGCGCATAGGTGGGAAGTGTTTTAATGTTGAAAAAAGTATTGAAGATTAAGCTTAAAGTTGTTACATCAATTATTGCTATTTTAATTTTGGCGCACGTAGTTACTGCATATTTTTTTGGGGTAATCGCGGAGAAGCAGCTTGATCTCCAATTTAAACATATGACAGATTCCTCTATGATAACTGTGGTAAAACATGATTATCACCGTGGCTGGTTTAGCTCTGATGAAACTGTAACGTTAGCAGTTAATAGTCAGTTTTTGAAAAATATCACTAATATTTTACCTGCTACTGATAAAGAGTCTGCAAACTCGATAAATAAAGCTGACTATGTTGTGAATTATTCAACTCATGTCACCAATGGTGTTTTTGCAGGTTGGTTACATGGTAAGATTTACCCAACAATTGCCTATGCTGATACTACTGTGGCTTTACCTGAAAAACTAGATAAAATTCTTAATAAATTCTTTGATGGAAAGCCCGCATTTAAGATCAATAATGTAATTTTTTTGAATAAAGCTGGTAAATACATAATAACTTCACCGTTATTTAACTATGATGAAGCTCTCTCTGGTGTAAAAGTTAACTGGGGTGGTTTAGATTTGGAAATTGCTTATAATGATAAATTTAATCAATTTGAAAATAATCTTGAAATTCCATCTTTTGCAATGATAGCACCTACTAAAGGTGAATTTGGGTTTAACGCTCTCAACTATAACTCTGTTTCTAGCTATAGTGTAAATCAAATTAAGGTCGGTACGACGGATTTTAATCTTGGCAATTTGAAGGTTCAGTTGATTGAGAGTAATATTACTCAATTTAAACTTGGTGAAGCTGTACATTTATTGACTGGCGTTAATTCAGTTGATTTCCTAAATGGAATAGATGCAATCAATCCAACTAATTTTACAATCAGTAATGTGCATTATAATTCACTAAGTAATGATCAAAATAATTTATTTAATGCTACAGCCAAAGCTGGATTTGAAAGTTTAACCAGTAATAGTAATAACTATGGACCAATGAGTTTTGATTTAGATATTGCTCATATTGATGCTCCAGCATTTAGCAAGTTAGCTGATTTACTGAATTCTGCAGCTGCAGAAGATCAATCTACTACAGCAAATCGCGATAAAACTATAGCCCAATTGAAGGCAACAATGCTGCCGATATTAATTAATTCACCTTTGATAACCCTAAATGAATTTAAATTAAAAACTCCGAGTGGTATGATTTCCATAGCAGGAAGTGCAACAACGCATAATTTTGAATCTGGGGATATGGCAGATCAAAGTAAATTTATGCAAAAACTGTCTTTAAAGATGGACTTTAGTTTACCTAAGCCAATTTTGGCATATTTTTTCGTCTTGCAAATGAAATATTTTTTAACTTCTGGAAATGCGCAAATGGATAAGCAGAGCTCAGATGCTTTGGTTAAAGTTGTAAATATCTTGTTAGATAATCAACTTAGCGTTTGGCTTAAAAAAGGTTATCTCAAGGAAAGTGGCAATGAGCTAAGCAGTAAGGTAGCAATGGAAAGTGGCGTAGTTACATTAAATGGTGTTGTGACTAAGTAGCTCCATAATATTAATTTATAGAAGTGACCAGATGCAAGTTGAAAATAGCTTATTAAATACTCGTAAATTTTTACCATTATTTAGCGTTCAATTCTTAAATGCGATGAGTGATCATATGCTAAAGAATGCTATTTTGGTAATGATAACTTATCAGGGATTAACTATTGGTGGATTAAGCCCTGAACTTTCGGTTAATATCTCCACACTCTTATTTATCTTACCGTTCTTTTTGTTCTCATCATACGCTGGTAAGATTGCTGATATGTATAGTAAAGTAAAGTTAATTCGCTATATAAAAATTTGTGAGATCTTTATTATTGTATTGGCTGCAACTGGTATTTTTAGTCGTAGTATTGAAATATTAATCTTCTCGCTTGTTGCTATGGGAACTCATTCAACTTTTTTTGGTCCAATCAAATTTTCAATATTGCCACAATATATTAAAGAACGAAAAATTTTATTACTTGCTAATGGTTATATTGAATTAGGAACTTTTGTTGCTGTGTTAATTGGACAAACTCTGGGTAGCTGGTATATGGCAAATGAAGAGTTAGAAATTATCGTGGGATTGATGGCATTCTCGACTTTTAGTGGTCTAATTCTTAGTTACCGTATGGAAAAAACTATCCCGGCAGGCTCTAAAGAAAAGTTTCACTGGAATTTGTTTAAAGATACATGGCTTTCATATCGTAAAATAACTAAAAATAAGAAAATTAAGAATAATATTCATGCAATTTCATGGTTTTGGGCGATGGGTGTAGTTTACACTACCCAGCTTCCATTATTTACTCAAATTTATATGGGTGGTTGTGCTCATGTATTCAGCATTTTACTGGCTGTTTTTTCGATTTCAATTGGACTAGGTTCGCTAACTTGTGCCAAAATTTCAGATGGAAAAATAGTTAAACAATTTGTGATTCTTGGTGCTATCGGGATAGCCCTTTTTAGCGTAATTCTAATTGGGTTTAATTTTCATTCACATGATCATTGTTTAAGCTTGGCTGAATTTAGTAGCTCTTGGCATGGAGTAGTAAACTATCTTTTGATATTTATGATTGGTTTTTCCGCTGGTTTTTACTCGGTAACCTGCTATAACGAATTACAGGTAATTTCGCCAATTGAAATATTATCACAGGTAATAGGGGTAAATAATCTCCTAAATTCATGTTACATGCTCTTGTGTTCGCTAATTTGTATTTTAATATTGTTTTTTGTTAGTTTATGGTGGTTATTTGTTATCACGATTATCTCTAATCTGATTTTCGCTTTATGGTACTGGCGTGTTAATTTTGAGCCTAGTACTTAATCTCAAAAGCACGAAAGATAATAACACTTCCATCACTCTCTAGATTGAGATGTTCTGCAGTTGCTTGGTTTAATGTGCCGTGGTTGAGCGCCAGAAAATTCTTGTCAACAAGTGGCCATTTTAATTCTTCGCAGCTAATCTTGGTTTTTTGATTTAAGCAAAAAAACGAAATCTGTTGCCCGGGAATACTGTTTAATTTATGTTTTCCCGCAGGCAATGCCTCCATAATCCCAAAGTCACTTAATATCGCAATTCGACTAAATTGTGCGGAGTATTGTTCAAGTAATGCAATATTTCCCAGTGTGTGATCCTCACGTAAACCAGTTGCTGCAAAAATCAAAGTCGGGATAGTATATCCATAGTTCTCAGCAATGAAATTAATTGCCTTAGTTAAATCATTAGTATTTTGGTCTGCAATCTGAATATATGGGTTTTTTACAAAAGTCTGAAGTTTAGTATAGTCTAAAGAGTCGCCATCACCAATGGCAAAGTCTGCAGTTATATTATGTTGCGCAAGTGTATTGAGTGCACCATCACAAGCAATTATTGGTTTTCCAGTTTTAAGCAGCCGAATTATATCACTATCTTCAGGAAATGATCCGTTGGCGCACACACTGATATGCTCATGGTATTCCGATATCAATTTTGATAGCTGTTTCATTGGTTACTCGCTAAACTTGTGAGATCCCAACGAGGGTGTACATTGAAGCTATAAGTAAATTTTTGCTGTTTAAGGCGGATTGCACCAGCTAATGCAATCATTGCACCATTGTCAGTACAAAGGCGTAACGGTGGATAAAATGCTTTAGCTTGAATTTTGGTTAGCTCCAAATCTAATTTCTCTCGTAAACGAAGATTGGCGCTAACTCCACCCGAGACAACTAAGGTTTTAATCTTAGTTTGTTTTAGTGCCATAACTGATTTTTTGACCAAAACATCAGTGATTGACTCTTCGATTGATCTTGCAATATCTTGCAGTACTTGTCCTTCAATAGCAATATTCTGTTCTGTGAGATTATTAATAAGTGTGAGTACGGCTGTTTTTAACCCGGAAAAACTCATGGTGAGATCACCACTATGTAACATTGGGCGGGGTAATTTATAATTTTCGTGTCCCAGCGCTGCTAGTTCTGCAATATAACGTCCGCCTGGATAGGGTAAACCAAGCATTTTGGCTGTTTTATCAAATGCTTCACCAGCTGCATCATCTAGGGTATCTCCGAGTAGTTCGTATTCTCCAATGGCGTTAACCGCGATTAATTGGCTATGTCCACCAGAAGCAAGCAAGGCAATAAATGGTGGATTCGGTTTATCATCGGCTAATAAGGGGGATAATAAATGTCCTTCAAGATGATGTATCGGAATAACTGGTAACTGATTAGCAAAGCCTAAGCTATTAGCAACACTGGCACCAATTAGCAACGCACCATTTAGTCCAGGACCTGCAGTGTAAGCAATAGCATCCAAATCACTTAATTTGCATTGTGACTGTGCTAGGCATTCGTCAATTAGTGGAATTATCTTGCGTAAATGATCTCGAGAGGCTAATTCGGGTACTACTCCACCATATTGACGGTGAAGTTCTATTTGCGAATATAAAGTATCTGCAATTAATCCGTGCTCCGTATCATAAATTGCGATTCCTGTTTCATCGCATGAACTTTCTATTCCCAATACTTTTGCCATATTACCATCTATCCTAATGTCTTGTTAGGTAGTGATTTTATCATAGAGGTGATTTCAATAGACTTCTTTCCTAAGCTGCTTCTTTAACCCTTATCCGTTGTTATAAAGACTTTTGCGATACTCATGTACTTACGTGTACACTCCGTTTCTCAAAATTTTTATTCCTAGTCTAAGTGTGAAATAATTGGTTATGAAAGAAGTCTAATAAATGAAGTTGTTGTATAGTGTTAGTCAGTTTTACAAAAGATAGGGCTTGCGGCTGTGATAAAATACTTGGTTAATTATAAGTTTTATATAAAAGGATCGCAGAATAAATGGAATTAGCTAAAGCATACACACCGAGTGAAATTGAAAATAAATGGTATCAGCAATGGGAGCGTAATGGTTATTTCAAGCCAAGTAACGATATTAACGCGCCAAGTTATTGTATTCAATTACCACCGCCGAATGTCACTGGAACTTTGCACATGGGACATGCTTTTCAGCAAACCATTATGGACGCGCTAATCAGATATCATCGGATGAAAGGCTATAATACTTTATGGCAGGCTGGAACTGATCATGCTGGAATTGCAACTCAGATTGTGGTTGAGCGTCAATTAGATCAACAAGGTATTTCGCGTCATGATTTGGGTCGTGAAGAATTTGTAAAAAAAGTTTGGGAATGGAAGGAATACTCTGGCGGTACGATTACCAACCAAATGCGCAGAATCGGTGCATCATGTGACTGGTCACGTGAACGTTTTACTATGGATGAAGGATTATCTAAGGCTGTCAGCGAGGTTTTTGTCTCTTTATATGAAAAAGGCTATATTTACCGTGGGAAGCGTTTGGTTAATTGGGATATCAAACTACAAACTGCAGTATCAGATTTAGAAGTGATCTCGAGTGAAGAAAATGGTAGCTTATGGCATATTCGTTACCCGGTAAAAGACAGCACCGAGTCAATAATTGTTGCAACAACCCGCCCAGAAACTATGCTGGGAGATGTCGCTGTTGCAATCAATCCTGAAGATGAACGCTATTTACA
Source organism: uncultured Neisseria sp. (assembly GCA_964367915.1). Lineage (GTDB taxonomy): Bacteria > Pseudomonadota > Gammaproteobacteria > Burkholderiales > UBA11063 > Aquella. The sequence goes on along the minus strand of CAYIZV010000006.1, from coordinate 47,622 downwards.
CCTGATTGGACAAAAATTAGTTTTGCCTTTGGTTGGTCGTGAAATCCCGATAGTTGCTGATGATTATGTCGATGCTGCATTTGGTACGGGTTGTGTAAAAATTACTCCAGCGCATGATTTTAATGATTATGAGTTAGGGAAACGGCATAATCTGGAAATGATTAATATCATGACTTTAGATGGCTTCATTAGTGATAATGCGCCAGAGAAATATCGCGGGCTTGAACGTTTTGCTGCGCGTAAAGTTGTATTGGCTGATTTAGAAGCTCTTGGCTTATTGGTAGAGATTAAACCACATAAATTAATGGTGCCACGCGGGGACAGAACCAATGTAGTAATTGAACCAATGTTAACTGACCAATGGTTTATGCAAATGGACAAATTTGCAGAGCGCGGTTTAGAGTTGGTTAATAGCGGTAAAATTCGTTTTGTTCCAGAAAATTGGAAAAAAACCTATGATCAATGGTTGGAGAAAATACAAGATTGGTGTATCTCGCGTCAATTATGGTGGGGACATCGGATTCCAGCTTATTTTGATGAACAAGGTAATGTCTTTGTTGCACGTAGTCGAGCTGAAGCTGAGAAACTGGCTGGCAATAGTGATCTCCGTCAGGATAATGATGTGCTTGATACTTGGTTTAGCTCAGCATTGTGGTGCTTCTCAACGCTCGGCTGGCCAGATAATACCCAAGAGTTGAAAACATTTTTACCCTCAAATGTATTGGTAACTGGTTTTGATATTATCTTCTTCTGGGTGGCACGGATGATTATGATGACCGAAGAATTTACTGGTGAGATTCCATTTAAAGATATCTACATCAATGGTCTGATTATGGATGCACATGGTGAGAAAATGTCCAAATCTAAAGGTAATGTAATTGACCCACTGGATATTATCAATGGAATTAGTTTGGATGAATTAGTTGCTAAGCGTACAGCCAATCTGATGAATCCTAAACAAGCCGAAGCGATTGCCAAACAAACCCGTAAAGATTACCCGGATGGCTTTTTAGCTTTTGGTGCGGATGCCTTACGTTTTTCATTAGCCACCTCGGCTACTCAGGCACGTTATATTAATTTTGACTTAAAACGGATTGAGGGAAGTCGTAATTTCTGTAATAAACTGTTTAATGCGACTAAATTTGTATTGATGAATGTTGAAAATCATAAAGCTTTAGTTGGTACTTCAACTAAGCGTTCAATGATTGATAATTGGATATTGATTGAGTTAGCGCGTCTGATAACTGATGTGGAAAATGGTTTCACTACTTATCGTTTTGATTTGGCAACCCAGCGGATTTATGAGTTTATCTGGAATGAACTGTGTGATTGGTATTTGGAACTAGCTAAGGTTAATTTACAATCTCCAGATGAGGACATTCGTTCAGGAACAATTGATACACTTCTTACTGTACTTGAAGCCGTACTTAGGATAGCGCATCCATTTATGCCGTTCATCACTGAAGAGTTATGGCAGGTAGTTGCGCCATTAGCTGCTAAAAATGAACAAGCATCTGTTATGTTGTCACGTTTTCCTGAGGCAGCAAATTATGCTGTGGCTAATAGTGATCAGGTATTGGCACAAATAGTACAGTTAAAACAATTAACTGGAGTAGTGCGTAATTTACGGGCCGAAATGGGTTTATTGCCTGCGGTAAAAGCACCATTATTTATTGAAACTGCTAAACCTGAATTATTTGTGGCGTATGCTGAATACATCAAAGTGTTAGCCAAAATATCTGAGGTTGAATTAGTTACAGCTCTTGAATCAGATAGTGCTCCAGTTGCAGTAACTGAAGGTGCTCGTTTGATGCTAAAAGTGGAAATAGATGTTGCCGCTGAAAAAATTCGTTTAACCAAAGAGATTGAGAAAAACAACAAAGAAGTAGAAAAAATGCAGGTTAAATTAAATAATCCGCAATACGTTGAACGTGCTCCAGCAGAACTAGTTGCCAAAGACACAAAACGGGTCAATGAATTGAATGCAATTATAACTCAGCTGCAAACTCAGTTAACTAAATTGGGATAGTTCTTAAGCCACTGTTTTTGACAGTGGTATTTTTAATGCACTGCAAAAACATAAATCATAGAATTGCTGTATAATCATAGTTTAGTAAAAATGGAGGTTATTAATGACGCAAATTAATCAAGATATAATCAATAAAATTATTAGTCTATTTGAACATGAAGTAATACCTGCAGAAGGTTGTACTGAACCGATAGCGATTGCCTTGGCGGCAGCAAAAGCGCGTGAGGTTCTAGGCGTTGAGCCAGAGCATATAAACCTATCTTTATCTGGAAACATTATTAAAAATGTTAAAAGTGTATTTGTTCCTAATAGTGGTAGCATGGTGGGAATTGAAGTTGCGGCGGCAATGGGTGCACTTGCCGGGGATGCAACACAAGATTTAATGGTGTTAAGCAATGTTACACCAGAAAATATGACTCACGTGAGAGAGTTTCTGGCTAAAAATACGGTTACTTATTCTAAATCAGACAATAATCTTAAATTATATATCAAAGTTAAACTAATTGCTGGTAAAAAATCAGCAAGTGTTGAACTTAAACACACTCATAATAACATTACTGAAATCATTAAAGATGGTGAAACCCAGTATAAAGCATCTGGTAGTGGTACGGCTAAAGCTGAAGATGAAGCGGAAATTTTAAATATTCGCTTAATTTATGAGTTAGCGAAGACTATTGATATAAATTTACTGAAACCTAAGTTAGATCGTATTATTAATTGTAATACTGCGATTTCTCTTGAAGGGCTAAAAAATAACTATGGAGTTAGTACTGGTAAAAATATCAAACAAAGTATGGATCGTGGTTTTTATGGTAAAGATGCACGAAATATTAGTGCCAGTAATGCTGCTGCTGCAAGCGACGCTCGGATGGGTGGCTCGGCAATGCCAGTTATGACTGCTGCAGGTAGTGGTAATGTTGGTTTAACTGCTTCGCTACCAATTATTGCTTACTGTCGCGAAAATAACTTATCTCAGGAAATCATGTATCGTGGATTAATATTTTCAATCTTGGCATCGGTACATATTAAGGCTAATATCGGGCGTTTGTCTGCTTACTGTGGTCCAATGTGTGCATCTGGTGCTGTGGCTGGTGCGCTGATTTTTATTAATGATGGTGACTACGACAAAGTTGGAAAAGCAATAATCAATACTCTTGCGGGCGTTTCTGGTGTATTTTGTGATGGTGCGAACTCATCATGTTCAATCAAGATAGCTAATGGAACTTATGCAGCCTATGATGGAGCAGCTTCAGCAATGAATGGTAATGTTGTCACCTCTGGTGATGGGATTGTTGCGGGAGATGTAGAAGCAACCATTCGTAATATCGGTGAATTGGCTCGCGATGGAATGCGTGAAACTGATGAAGTGATTTTGGACATTATGACCCGAAATTAATTTAATTACAGAAGACATAGCAAGGTTCAAAAAGCGCTGTTATTAATAACGGCGCTAAAATTTATAAAATGGGCAGTATGGTAACAATACACTGGTTTCGTCAGGATTTACGTTTAGTAGATAATCCATCTTTATTTGATGCTGCAGCTAAGGGATTGGTTATTCCTGTATATATTCTAGACGATGTTAATTCTGGTATATATAAAATGGGCGCGGCAAGTCGCTGCTGGTTGCATCATTCACTAGTTGCATTAAATTCCTCTTTAAAAGGGCAATTGTTAGTTTTTTCCGGTGACCCCGAGCTAATTTTATGCCAACTGATTGAGAAATATAATGTAAGGGCTGTTAACTGGAATCGTTGCTATGAACCATGGCGAATAGCACGAGACATGAGAATTAAACAGCATTTAACTACTAAAGGCGTAGTGGTCAACTCATTTAACGGTTCACTGCTTTGGGAACCGTGGGAAATTTTAAAAAGTGATAAAACCCCGTATCGTGTATTCACACCATTTTATCAGAGTGGTTGTTTAAATGCTTCAAAACCCCGACTACCATTAGTTAATCCAACTCCGTTGAAATTCTTTTTTAAAGATTCGCAGAGCAATCAAACTACGATTGATCAGCTTGGGCTATTGCCAAAGAACGCCTGGGGTTTGCAAATGACTGCACATTGGGATATAGGAGAGGCAGCCGCTCATGCGCAATTGGACGATTTTATGTCCAAAGGTATTTTTGACTATAAAGAAGGACGAGATTTTCCTGCTAAAAATGCAGTTTCAAAATTATCAACATATTTACATTTTGGTGAATTATCACCTAATCAAATTTGGCATGCAGTTTATCCGCAATTTTCAGAAATAAATTTTGATGCCTTTCGACGACAAGTTGTTTGGCGCGAGTTTTCTTATAGTCTGCTTTATTACAACCCGAGTCTTCCTGAAGTTAATTTACAGCGTAAATTTGATTCTTTTCCTTGGGTAAATGATGATAAATCGTTGAGGCTCTGGCAAAAAGGGCAAACTGGTATACCCATAATTGATGCTGGAATGCGTGAATTGTGGCAAACTGGATATATGCATAATCGTGTTCGGATGATAGTTGCCTCGCTGTTGGTTAAGAATTTATTAATTGATTGGCGAGAGGGCGCATCTTGGTTTTGGGACTGCTTGATTGATGCTGATCTTGCTAATAATAGTGCGAGCTGGCAATGGGTTGCGGGTACCGGTGCGGATGCTGCGCCATATTACAGAATCTTTAATCCAGTGGCACAAGGGCAGAAATTTGATCCGGATGGTGATTATACTCGTCGGTATGTTCCAGAGCTAAAATTATTGCCAAATAAATATTTGTTTAATCCTTGGGAAGCTCCTAAGGAAATTCTTTCTGCAGCAGGTGTTAATTTAGGTGTAAACTATCCATGTCCGATTGTTGATTTAAAATCCAGCCGTGTGCGTGCGCTGGAGTTATTTAAGCAATTAAATGTAGCGCAATAAATTTTTCTAATGTAATACGGTAATTAATAACTTTTCTTTAAGTTAAAGTTTCAAATGGAATCTAAGGTGAAACAGTTTTTATTTTTTTGTATGCTAATATTTTTTACTATAAATATTTTTGCAGCTACAAATCCTCAGGCAAATAATAATAGCCAACCAATTATACTCTTGGGTGAGATGAATGATAAATCTCCCGATGCGGAATCATACGAGTCCAATGCATTTCCAGCCGCTAAGGTTATAAAAGAGCAACAAGCAATTTCTGCTGTATATGATCAGAGACAGGCAGAGATTGCGGCAGAAGAGGCGTATTTTGATGATATGGATATGTATGGTGGACCTTTTGGAGGTTACGGTGGTTATGATGATATGTATGGTGGCCCTGGTTTGATGATGCCGATTGCTCCAGTTATTCCTATTACCCAGAGTAATAATGATAGTACGAATCAGAAACCAGAAATAATTAGTACTTATGAAAGCCAGCTGCCAAATGGTGATATATTATTTAAGCAATGAGTAATAGGTAGATCGCTAATTATCATCTGATTTTTACTGAGATGATAATTAGCTTACTGCTATTATCCTATGTAAATACTTGTCACATTTTGGATATAAATATCCCAATTCACACAATGATATAGAAGATTTTACGATAGACAAAAATTTGCAGCAATACGTTTAAATTCAGCAATCTGAGCTTTTTGCCACTTTTCATCATAACCAAGTTCTTGCGCCATCAATTGGGCAACTAGCGGGGCTGCTTCAATTGCTGCTTGGCTATTAAGAAATAATGCTCTGGTGCGGCGAGCCAACACATCTTCAACCGTTTTGACTTGTTCATAGCGTACTTGATAGATAACTTCTGCCTGTAGATATGGTAAATCTGGATGAATAAGGGCAAAGTTATTTAATTCCTCTTGGATTAGTTTAACTTGGCTTGACTGAGCGCCATAAGCGGACAATGGATAGCTAAGTTTATCTTGCGTATAACCAAATAGTTTTAAATCATGACTGACTGATTTAGTTACAGCTAACGCAAATTGCTTTTCAACAAAATCCAGCGTGTCTTGTCCCATCCGTCGATAAATCGTCCATTTACCACCGACAATTGTTACTAAGCCATTTTTACTTAGCATTAGCTCATGTTTGCGTGAGATTTTGGCTGTATTGGTTTGATTTTGTGGTCGAACTAACGGGCGTTGTCCACAAAACACCGCTTTAATATCAGATTTAGTTACAGTTTTGGCGCTATACTGATTGAGCGTTGCCAGAATAAAATCAATTTCCTCTGCTTGTGCTTTAGGCTCAAGGCTTGCTTCGCTGACTTTGACATCAGTTGTACCAACCACAATTTTGTCATGCCAAGGCAAAATAAATAGTACCCGCCCATCGCTGGTTTGTGGAACCAAGATTGCATGTTCAGAATCAAAGATTTTTTTATCAAAAACTAAGTGCGTACCTTGAGCAGCTGCGACGGTATTGTGTTTGAGTTGTGGTTCTGCCAGATCAAGTAATTTATCACTAAGTGTTCCAGTCGCGTTAATTATAAATTTAGCTGTAAAGCCTAATTTTTCACCTGTTAACTGATTACTAACATTTACACCACTAATCTTGCCATCATCACAAATAAATTCTTCAACTTTATGGTAGTTTAATGCAGTTCCACCCAGTTGTTCAAAAGTCTTCAATAAGCTTACTAACATCCGACTATCATCAAACTGCCCATCATAATAAATTGCACCACCATCAATTTTGGCTGCATTTAAATCTTTGGCTTCATGTAGCGTTTGTGCTTTGGATAAAAAACGACTAGCTGCAAGTTTTTTGCTGCCTGCCAATTTATCATAAATTTTAATCCCTAACCAATATTTGATTTTTTCCACAATGCCTTCTAAGGGAATTAAATAGCTTTGTTGGCTTGCCAGATGCGGGGCATTTTTTAAAAAATAATAACGCTCTTCGAGTCCTTCTTTAACTAAAGCAAAATCAAAGTTCGCCAAATAACGGATTCCTCCATGAACCAGCTTGGTTGATTTAGAGGAAGTTCCTTTGCCGTAATCCGCAGCTTCTAACAATAATGTTTTGTAACCTCGGCTAGCCGCTTCAACCGCGCAACCAAGACCAGTTGCGCCACCACCAATAATTATAATCTCAAAATCTGTCATCTTAATCCTTAGCCCAACCCTGCGAGCGGGTAACTGCTTTATGCCAATGCTCTAATAAGTGTTCGCGGGTAGCGACCGTCATTTTAGGTTCAAATACACGATCTACTTTCCAAACCTGCTCTAATTCATCTGTAGATTGCCAGAAGCCAACTGCTAATCCTGCCAAATAAGCGGCACCGAGTGCGGTTAATTCGAGACAGGTAGGGCGCTCAACCACACAATCCAAAATATCAGCTTGAAATTGCATTAAGAAGTTGTTTTTACAGGCCCCGCCATCAACGCGAAGCGCAGTTAAACCCAAACCTGAATCCGCTTTCATTGCCCGTACCACGTCGGATACCTGAAAAGCAATTGATTCTAATGCGGCACGCGCCATATGTGCCTGAGTTGTACCACGAGTAATTCCAATAATCAAACCACGGGCATATTGATCCCAATGTGGTGCTCCAAGACCCGCAAAGGCGGGAACCATATATACTCCACCATTATCACTGACCTGATTAGCCAAAGTTTCTACTTCAGATGCTTCGTCTATAAATTTCATTTCATCACGAATCCATTGTACGGCTGCACCAGCAATAAAGACTGAACCTTCAAGACAGTAATTACGTTTACCATCAATTTGCCAGCCTGTGGTAGTTAATAAATTGCTTTTAGAGACTAGGGCTTGGCTTCCGGTGTTTTTTAATAAGAAACAGCCAGTACCATATGTATTTTTAACCATTCCCGGTTTAATACATAAATTACCAAAAGTTGCAGCTTGTTGATCACCGGCAATCCCGGCAATTGGAATCCGATGATTGAATAAACCAGAACTAGCTTCGCCAATAATTCCTGATGAAGGTACAATTTTTGGCAGGATATTTGCAGGGATATCGAGAATTTCCAATAAAGTTTTATCCCATTGTCCGGTATGAATGTTAAATAATAAAGTTCGTGATGCATTTGATTCATCGGTTACATGTTCACGACGATTAGTTAAATTCCAAGTAATCCAGCTATCTACCGTACCAAAGGCTAGTTTATCTTCTGCGGCTAATTTACGGGCATCTTTAACATTATCTAAAATCCATTTTAATTTAGTACCTGAGAAATATGCATCCAGTACTAAACCAGTTTTTTCTTTAAATAAATCAGCATAACCCTGTGCTTTTAATTGATCAATCATGTCTGAGGTTCGACGATCTTGCCAAACTATCGCGTTATAGATTGGGATACCAGTTTCTTTATCCCAGACGATAGTAGTTTCGCGCTGATTGGTTATTCCAATCGCTGCAATATCTTCGGATTATGCACCAATTGCTGACATAGCTAATTTAGCCGTGGTTAACTGAGTTAACCAAATTTCCATTGGATCATGTTCAACCAAGCCTGGCTCTGGAAATATTTGGGTAAATTCTAATTGTTTACTACTGCAAATATTACCATCCCGATCAAACAGGATTGCCCGTGAGCTGGTAGTTCCCTGATCCAAGGCTAAAATGTATTTTTTCATCAATTATTTCCTTTTGGCTAAAGTTAAGTCAAATAATAGAGCTCCTAATGGTGCACCAATAAGTGAACCAAAAACTGGGGCAGCCCAAATAAATGATCCATCAGTTAAACCATTATTCTTAAATCCCATGATTGCAGTAAACAGGCGTGGGCTGAAATCGCGTGCTGGATTCATTGCATAGCCATGCATCGCACCAAATGACATCCCGATCCCAACAATTAATGCGGATACGGCAAATGGTGCTAAAAATCCTGCTTTATCATTAATAAAATTTTCAACAATTGCCAGAATGGCAAACATTAAAATTGCAGTGGCAATAATTTCAGCCATAAACCCCGGCATAAAGCTGCTAGTAATAGCTGGGAAAGTTGAGAAAATTCCTGCTGTATGTTCTAAATTCGGATCAAATTGCTGAAATTTAGCCTGATAAAAGAAATAGACTGTTGCAGCACCCAAAAAACCACCAAGCATTTGTGCGCAGATAAATAACGGTGCTTTTTGCACGGGGAAGCGTTTAGTGACAACCAACGCCAGTGTAACAGCTGGATTTAAGTGAGCACCAGTAATCCGATTACTTACTAAAATCCCCAGAAAAACACCGAGCCCCCAGCCAAATGTGATGTTGGTATAGCCACCTAGGTTAAATAGAGTAAACATTGCATTTACGCCATTGCCAAAGAGGAGGATAAACATGGTGCCGATCATCTCTGCCATAAATTCCTGTGTTTTTGAGTGCTGCATTTCAGATATTTCCTGATTGAGAAATTAAGTTTAGCCGTGCGCGGCAAAAGATTGGAACAAATCTTTCAAGCTTTGTATTGCTTCTTGTTCATCCGCTCCATTGGCAGCAATAGTAACAGTATCATTGCATTCTAAGCCTAATCCTAGCAGATTAATTACCGATTTCATTGGCACTGTTTTATCATCTTTGGTTATAGTAATTTCTGAAGTAAATTTTTTAGCTTGGTTAACGAGTAGCGCTGCAGGGCGTGCGTGTATTCCGGTTGGATTTACTACTGTAATAATTTGTGTAAGCATAAGGGCATCCCTTTAAAATGAAGTTAGCAATAGTTAAAGTTAGTTTAGTCAGAGTGTTTTTGGTAGTTATTTTAATGTTGCATTGCACTACTGTACGATTTGAAATCAGAACGTAATTATAACAATAAACCAATAAAAATTATATTGCGCTGCAATATAATTTAAATCAACCTTTGTGGCTATGCTATAATCTAAAATTCGCTACAACTATGGTTAAATAATCTATTATTTTAGGGTGGGTAATAATGGAAAATAAACTACATTTCGATACTTTGCAAATTCATGCTGGGCAAGAGCCAGATCCAACTACCGGTTCACGTGCGGTACCAATTTATCAAACAACAGCTTATAATTTTAAAGATACTGATCATGCAGCAAATTTATTTGCGTTGAAAGAATTTGGTAATATTTATAGCCGAATTATGAATCCTACCTGTGATGTCCTCGAGAAGCGAATTGCAGCATTAGAAGGCGGTGTAGCTGCACTAGCGGTTGCCTCGGGTTCGGCCGCGATTACTTATGCAATTATGAATATTGCCAGTAATGGCGATGAGATTGTTTCTGCTAGTAGTTTGTACGGCGGAACTTATAATCTATTTGCAAATACCTTGCCAAAATACGGTATTACAACACGTTTTGTTGATCCTGATGAAGCACAAAATTTTGCGCTGGCGATCACTGATAAAACCAAAGCGATTTTTATCGAAACAATTGGCAATCCAAGTGCCAATATCATTGATATTGCAGCTGTTGCGGCAATTGCTAAAGAGCACAAAATACCATTGATTGTGGATAACACATTTGCTACGCCATATCTATGCCGCCCTCTTGAATTAGGCGCGAATATCGTAGTTCATTCCGCAACTAAATTTATTGGTGGACATGGAACGACCATTGGTGGTTTGATTGTTGATGGTGGTAATTTTGACTGGGCCGCTAGCGGACGGTTCCCAGAGTTTACTACTCCGGATAAAAGCTATAATGGTCTGATCTATAGTGAAAGTTTTGGTAATTTAGCCTATATTTTAAAAGCGCGAGTACAGCTTTTGCGTGATACTGGTGCTTGCCTGAGTCCATTTAATGCATTTATGTTATTACAAGGTCTTGAAACTTTATCGCTACGCGTTGAGCGCCATATTCAGAATGCACAAAAAATTGCAGAGTATCTACAAAACTATCCTCAAGTTAGCTGGGTAAATTATCCTGGCTTAACAGATAACAAATATCATGCTTTAGCACAAAAATATTTACCATTAGGTGCAGGATCAATCTTTACATTTGGTATTAAAGGTGGCGCTGAAGCAGCCAAGAAGTTTGTAGGAGCATTGAAAATATTTTCGTTATTGGCAAATGTGGCTGACGCAAAATCATTGGTGATTCATCCAGCAAGCACTACCCATGCCCAATTAAGCAATGAGCAACAAGTATCTGCAGGGGTTGCGCCTGATTTATTGCGCTTGTCAATTGGGATTGAAGATGTACGTGATTTGATTGCTGATTTAGAACAAGCATTTACTACAAAATAAATAAAATAATATCTTTTAGGTGGGTACGATGGGGTTATTTCAATTTACAGAGCGTGATAACTGTGGTGTGGGAGTTATTGTTAATAAGTACGGCAATCCTTTGCATGATATATTGATTAAAGGGATTGCTGCATTAATTAAATTATCTCATCGTGGTGCGATTCAGTCTGATGGACGTACCGGGGATGGTTGCGGGGTTTCAATTCAAATTCCCGATGAGTTTTTTCGTAGCGTTATGGAAGAAGACGGCGAATTTACTTTAGCTACTAATTATGCTGCAGGGAATATATTTTTCTCGTTAGAGCAAATTAGTATTGCTGAGCAAAAAGCAATTATTAATGAAGAATGTCAAAAAATTGGTCTAACTGATATTCATTTTCGTCGTGTACCAATTAATGTCTCTGTGCTGGGTAGAATTGCCAAAAATAGTCTGCCACTTATTGAACAATTATTTATTAATTCACCAGAAAATCTCAGTGAGCAAGAATTTGAATTAAGACTATTCGCGTTACGTAAAAATATTGAATATCGTTTTAAAGACAATCAAGATTTCTTTATCTGCAGTTTATCCAGCCAGACGATCATTTATAAAGCATTGTGTTTACCGCGGATTTTAAAAGAATTTTATCTGGACTTAGCTGACCCACTAGTTAAAACCAGTATTTGCGTATTTCATCAACGCTTCTCAACTAATACTCAACCTAGCTGGCGTTTGGCACAACCATTTCGCTATGTAGCACACAATGGTGAAATTAATACTGTATCAGCTAATCGCTTGTGGGCGAAATCCCGTGGAATAAGTTTATTGCCACCAGAGATTCAGGATAAAATTAACCATCTGGCAACTATGGTGAGCGAATCTGGTTCAGATTCATTTAGCTTGGATAATATGATGGAGATGCTTTTAATGGCTGGAGCTGATTTTAAACAAGCTCTTCGTGCTTTGATTCCTCCATATTGGGAAGGTAATAATAAATTAAGCCCTGAATTGCAAAAATGGTATGAAACCGTTGGTATAGGTTACGAACCATGGGATGGTCCAGCAGGTATTGTTTTTTCTAATGGTCGTCAGGTAATGTGTTGTTTGGATCGCAATGGTTTGCGTCCGCTGCGTTATTCGATTACTCAGGATGGAACGGTAATTATTGCTTCAGAAACTGGGATTTTAGACTATGATGCCGAAGATTTCATTGTCAAAAACCGCCTCGGGGCTGGGGAAATGATTTTAATTGATACTCAGGCTAAAATGGTCTTGTTTGATCGGGCAATTTATCGTCAGTTTGATTTGAGTCAAACTGAGCAAAATAATTATATCACTCCACCTGTCAGTGCTGATGGTGCGAATATTCCAGAATTGAAGCATAACTTAAATACCTATAAAAAATTATTCTTAGTTACGCAAGAAGAAATTGAGAGTGTAATTAAAGTTTCGGCAATTGATGGCATGGAGCCAACGATGTCAATGGGTGATGATGCTGCAATTGCTGTTTTAAGCCAAAAGATTCGTCCGTTGACCGATTATTTTCGGCAAAATTTTGCACAGGTGACGAATCCAGCAATTGATTCAATTCGCGAAAAATATGTAATGAATCTGGACAGCTATCTGGGTGATAAGCTTGATTTAATAAGCAAACGCTCATTACATGGCTATAAACTAACTTCACCAGTATTGTCACCAGAAATTTATGCTGCAATTTTAAATCATGATGCAGCTTGGAAAGTAAGTGCAACTCTGGAATTAAGCTTTGATGCCACTAAACACAATTTGGAACAAGCGGTAAATAATTTAGTAACTAAAGCTGAGCAATTAGTCGCATCAGGTACAACTTTGTTAATTTTATCTGACCGTGAAATAGCTCTGGATAAATTGGTTATGCCTGCAGTCATGGCATTAGGAGCAATTCATAATCACCTAGTGGTACGTGGTTTACGCTTTAATACTGATATTATTGTTGAAACTGCAACTGCTCGTGATCCACATCATTTCTGTGTTTTACTTGGATTTGGTGCAACAGCAATTTATCCATATCTAAGCTATAAAATGATTGAAGAAATTGCTGCTGGTGGTTATAGTGGTAAAGACTTAGCGAGCTTGCATAAAAATTATTTGGGTGCGATTAATAAGGGTATCCTTAAAATCATGTCGAAGATGGGTATTTCAACTGTAGCATCTTATCGTGGGTCACAATTATTTGAAGCTTTAGGGATTGATAATAGTGTGAGTGATTTATGTTTTGGTAGTGCCGTATCGCGGATTAAAGGTGCTGGTTTTGCTACAATTCAATCACAGTTAGAACAAACTGCAGCTAAAGCATGGGATGCAGCTACTTTAGTTGATCAAGGTGGAAGTATCAAATATTCCTATCAAGGTGAATATCACGCGTTTAATCCTGATGTTGTAGGTAAATTACAAAAAGCGGTACGTAGCGGTGAACTGGAAGATTATTACGCCTTTGCCAATGAGGTAAATCAACGTGCACCAACTTGTTTACGTGATTTATTCACGATTAAAGTACCTGAAGCATCTAATTCAAAATCTTATGTTCGGGTTGATGAGATTGAGGAAATTTGCCGCCGTTTTGACAGTGCTGCGATGTCGATCGGTGCGCTTAGCGCTGAAGCCCATGAGGCATTAGCCATTGCGATGAATACCATTGGCGGACGCTCTAACTCTGGTGAGGGTGGGGAAGATCCTAAACGTTATGGTACTAATCGCAATTCAAAGATTAAACAAATTGCCTCCGGGCGTTTTGGAGTTACACCAAGTTATCTAATGAGTGCTGAAATTATTCAGATTAAGATTGCGCAGGGTGCAAAACCAGGCGAGGGTGGTCAATTACCGGGTGAAAAAGTTAGCGTCGAAATTGCACACTTGCGCCATGCAACGCCGGGTGTTACCTTGATTTCACCGCCACCACATCATGATGTATACTCGATTGAAGATTTAGCACAACTGATTTTTGATTTGAAACAATTAAATCCTGGCGCACAGATTTCTGTAAAACTGGTATCAGAGCCGGGAATTGGGGTAATCGCCTGTGGCGTAGCTAAAGCCCAAGCAGATTTAATTACTATTTCGGGTTATGATGGCGGAACAGGTGCTGCACCAATTACTTCAGTTAAGAATGTAGGTAGTCCATGGGAACTTGGTATCGCCGAAACTCATGCAGCATTAGTGCAAAATAATCTGCGCCATAAAATTCGCTTGCAGGTAGATGGTGGACTTAAAACTGGTCTTGATGTGATTAAAGCGGCGATTTTGGGTGCGGAAACTTTTGGTTTTGGAACTGCGCCAATGGTTGCATTAGGCTGTAAATATTTACGGATTTGTCATTTGAATAATTGCGCAACTGGTTTGGCAACACAAAATGAACAATTACGTCAAAAACATTTCAAAGGCTTACCAGAGATGGTAATCAATTATTTCCGTGGCGTGGCGCATGAGGTTCAACAATGGTTGATTAAACTGGGTGTTTCGCAATTAGTTGATCTGATTGGGCGAACTGATTTACTTGAACAATTAGATAACATTAGCAGCAAAAATATTGATCTTTCCGAAGTCCTAGAAATTGCAGGTACAACTTCCAATTATCCGTTATATTATAGTGAAGCCAATATTGGACATGATCGCGGTGTAATGAATCAACGGATTCATGCTGACTGTTTGGAAGCTGTATATAATTTGGAAGAGTTGAATAAAAGCTACAGCATTTATAATACGGATCGTTCAGTTGGTGCTACTTTGGCTGGTGAAATTGCCAAAACTTACGGTGGTAAGGGTTTAGAAAATCCAATTACGCTTCATTTTGAAGGAACTGCCGGACAGTCTTTTGGCGTTTGGGCAACTACAGGAATGGAATTATATCTGCACGGTGAAGCCAATGATTATGTTGCCAAAGGTCTTGCTGGTGGTAAGATTGTAATTAAGCATAATAATCTCAATATTAGCGGTGTTGTAACGGTAATGGGAAATACCTGCTTATATGGTGCAACTAGTGGGCAAGTATTTGCTAACGGTGGCGCAGGTGATCGTTTTGCGGCACGTAATTCTGGGGTGGTTGCGGTTGTCGAAGGCTTGGCTAGTAATGGCTGCGAATACATGACTGGTGGCGTGGTAGCCGTTTTAGGTGATATTGACCAAAACTTTGGTGCCGGAATGACTGGTGGATTGTGTTATGTCTGGGATGCTAAATCACGAGTACGTGAAAATCTGAATCATGATTTCGTCGAGGCAATTTATCTTGATGAAACTGGTGATACGTATCAAGCACACGCCGATTATATTCAGGAGCTAATCCAGAAGCATTATCGTGAGACACATTCATCAAGAGCGGCGCAATTTTTAGCTGATTTTGACAGTAATGCCCGCGATTTGGTTTTGATTAAACCAAAAGGGATCAGTATGGCAAATTTATTGAATTATCTTTATAAATAATAGGTGGCATCGATGAAAAAAAATGTAAACAGATTTATTGAACTCTCTCGGATTGATGCACCTAAAATTAGCTTGCAAGAACGTAAGAATGAATTTAAAGAAATTTATTCCAAGCAAGAGCCTCAAGAAGTTAAACAACAAGCAGAGCGGTGCTTAGAGTGTGGTAATCCATATTGCCAGTGGAAATGTCCAGTGCACAATTATATCCCTCAATGGTTAAAATTAGCTTATGAGGGGCGCATAATTGAAGCCGCAGAACTTTCACACCAAACTAATAGTTTTCCAGAAATATGTGGTCGGGTTTGTCCGCAAGAGCGCCTGTGTGAAGGTAGTTGTACTCTTGATGATGGCTTTGGTGCGGTATCTATTGGTAATGTAGAGAAGTATATCACCGATGAAGCGTTTAAACAAGGTTGGCAGCCAAATTATACACCAGTCAAGCGTCTGGCTAAAAAAGTTGCGGTAATTGGTTCAGGTCCAGCGGGACTGGCTTGTGCCGATATTCTTAATCGCAAAGGATTTCAAGTTACGGTGTTTGAACGTCAATCTGCAATCGGTGGGCTTTTAACTTTTGGAATTCCCGCATTTAAGCTTGAGAAAGATATTATTCAACGCCGCTTTGAATTATTTCAACAAGCAGGTATTGAGTTTAAATTAAATACTGAAATTGGTAAAGATATTGCCTTTGAACAAATTATTGCTGATTTTGATGCGGTATTTGTAGGTAATGGAACTTATCAGGCGGTGAAAGAAAGTTCGTTTAATGAAGGTCTGACTGGCATTGTTGAATCTTTAGACTATTTAACTTCGGTTAATCAAGATTTGATTAATGATGCAGAAGTAACATTACGTGCACAAGTACAGAATAAACAAGTTTTAGTTCTCGGTGGTGGTGATACCGCAATGGATTGTATTCGTACTTCTATACGTTTAGGTGCGGCTAAAGTTAGTGCTGCTTATCGTCGTGGTAGTGAAGACATGCCTGGTTCTCGACGTGAATATGCCAATGCTTCTGAAGAAGGGTGTGATTTCGTCTTTTACGCTCAGCCAGTTGGATTACTTGAAAAAGATGGTCATGTGTGCGGAGTTAAATTTGTTAAAACTCGTCTTGAGGCGGATGCTGGGGGGCGTAAAGTTTTGGTACCAGTTAATGGTTCAGAGTTTGAAATTAAAGCTGATCTGGTAATTACTGCTTTTGGTTTTAAACCTGAAGAACTATCATGGTTAACACCAAGTCAAGTTGCGGTTGACAGCCAAGGACGAATTAAAGTTTCTGGTAATCGTCAGCAAAGTACAAATCCAAAAGTTTTTGCAGGTGGCGATATTGTTCGTGGTGCGAGCTTAGTTGTTCATGCTATTGCCGATGGAATGGGTTCTGCGCGCGAAATAGAAGCTTTTTTACAACTATAAAAGTGGAGTAACCAAATGGCAACTGATCACTTAATTTTTGCAAATTCATTGTGGGTTGCGCTCTCCGCAATGCTGGTTTTGCTAATGAATTTTGGTTTAGCATTTTTTTATACCGGACTGGTATCTGGACGTAATGCTTTAAATACGATTAAAATGAGCATCATCACTCTTGGTGTTATTCCGATCGTTTGGTGGGCAATTGGATATTCACTGGTCTTTTCTGGTAGTGGTAAATTTCTTGGTTCATTTGATCTGGCATTTTTACTACCGATTAAAATTAATGATGTCGTAAGCGGTACTAAAGTTCTGACTTTATCATTTATATGTTTTCAGGCAATGTTTGCCAGTATTGCACCAGCAATTATTTCCGGATCTGGAGTTGAACGACTAAAATTTAGAACGTATCTGATTTTTATTGTCTTATGGGTCTTATTGGTTTATTGCACTTTGGCGCATTCGGTATGGGATTCGCATGGTTGGGCATTTAATTTTGGTGCATTTGACTTTGCCGGTGGCGTAGTGGTGCATGTTAGTGCAGGTTTTTCTGGTCTGGCGTTAGCTATGGTCTTAAAACCCCGTAAATCTGGAGATCGTGGTGATGGTAAACATAATTTACCTTTAATGGTTTTAGGTTGTGGAATGCTGTGGTTTGGTTGGTTTGGATTTAATGCCGGATCAGCACTGGAAATTTCACCAATCACGATTCAAGCTATCACGAATACTTTATTTGCTACGTCTGCGGCAATGGTAGCATGGGTACTTTGTGACTCATTTCTTGGTAAAGCACGTACTGTAACCGGTATTTGTAATTCACTGATTATTGGTTTGGTTGCAATTACCCCATCCGCAGGTTATGTAAGTATAATTTCAGCAATTGCAATTGGAGTAGTTTCCTCACTACTTTCTTATATTTTAACGATTTATTATAACCGCCTTAAACATAAGGTAGATGACTCATTGGACGTATTTACCTGCCATGGTGTACCAGGGTTTTTAGGCGGAATTATGGTTGGAATTTTTGCTTCACATGATGTGAACCCAGCCATCCCAAGTGGCGTATTGTATGGGAACTGGAATCTGTTGTATAAACAATGTGTTGTAACAATTTTATCCGCAGCCTTTAGTTTTATTGCAACGTATATTATTTTAGTTATTTTAAATAAAACAATTGGTATTCGTGTACGAGAAGAAGATGAGCTTGGTGGTTTGGATATGTCCGAACATGGTGAAAGAGCGTATAATAGTTAAGGAAAGAGTTTTATGCCGGTAAAAATACCAAATAATTTACCCGCAACAGATATTCTCAATGCCGAGAATATCTTTGTTATGACTGAAGAACGGGCGGCGCATCAGGATATACGTCCATTGCGGATTGTGATTTTAAACCTTATGCCAAATAAAATCGTGACCGAAACCCAGATTCTTCGCCTGCTTGGTAATACGCCATTGCAAATTGAAATGGTGTTTTTACGTACCAGTAGTCATGAATCAAAAAATACGGCGAGTGAACATTTAGAGACTTTTTATACTGATTTTGCTTCAATTGCACATGTTAAATTTGATGGAATGATTATAACTGGCGCTCCTATTGAGCAAATGGAATTTGCAGAGGTAGATTACTGGACTGAATTAACACAGATTATGGAATGGAGTAAACATAATGTATTCTCTACATTGCATATTTGCTGGGGTGCTCAGGCAGGATTGTATTATCATTATAAAGTGCCTAAATATCCATTACCAAGCAAGATGTTTGGCATTTTCCCTCATTGGATTAATCAGAAAACAGCTAAATTATTGCGTGGTTTTGATGACGAATTTTGGGTGCCGCATTCGCGACATACTGAAACTAGGCGGGAAGATATTATTAAGCATCCAGAATTAGTAATTTTGGCAGAATCCAATGAATCAGGGATTTATTTAGTTTCGACTAAAGATTATCGCCAGATATTTATTACTGGGCATTCAGAATATGATCCTTTGACCTTGCAGGAGGAATATCTGCGTGATATAAATAATGGATTAGACATTGAGATGCCATGTCATTATTATCCAAATAATGACCCAACTGCTACGCCACGCTCTATCTGGCGTTCACATGCTAATTTGTTATTTGCTAATTGGTTAAATTATTGTGTTTATCAAGAAACTCCATTTAGCTTAAATGACGATGCGTGGTTTGATAGCATCTGATGGTAAGTCAAATAGATTTACAATTAGGTAAAATGTTGTGGGACTACCATTGCCGCTTAGACCAATTGCCAGATTTAGTGAATAGCCATAAGCGTCTTATCGTCGGCTTAGGCAGTTATGATTTACGGGTTGCAGAATATTGTGCCAAATTATATCTACAGGGCTATGCCAATAAAATTGTATTTACTGGTAAATCGGGTAATTGGACAGTTGGACGCTGGGATGAAACTGAAGCCGAAATCTTTGCCAAATGTGCCATAGAATTGGGTGTACCAACTTCTGCAATTTTATTGGAAAAAAACGCTAGTAATATCGGTGAAAATATAAAATTAACCAAAGAGTTATTGAATCTAGAATCGTTAAATACCATTGATGAAATTATTTTAATAACCAAACCAAATACCACACGCCGTGCGTATGCTACATTTATGGTACATTGGAGTGAAATGAATCTCATAGTCTCTGCACCTGAGCTTAAATTTGAGGATCTTGCCATTGGTCGTACTACAAAAGACTTAATTGATGAGTTGGTTGGCGATACTGAACGTATAATTACTTACCCTAAACTTGGTTATCAAATTACTCAGGAAATTCCTGAATCTATAATGCAGGCATATGTTAAATTAAAATCTGCAGGCTATACTAGCCATTGTCAATCATAACTGCAATAACATATTAAAAAGGTGTTTTTTAATGAATAACAATACGCAAGATTTATCTTTAAATCGGGCTAAAATACTCGCCGAGGTTGCCACAGATGGTAGTGCCTTAAAATTTGCAAGTCAAGAACTATGTGCAGATAAACATCTAGTATTAGAAGCGGTGAAACAAAATGGAGTAGCATTGTATTATGCTTCTGACGAACTTAAGGCTGACCATGAGGTCGCTGCAGCAGCAATTGGACAAAATCCATTAGCGTGGAATTTTGTTAGCCCTACACTTAAAAATAACCGCGAATTTATTTTGGAAATGGTTAGCAAGTATGCTGACTCACTTTATTTTGCCAGTGATGAACTAAAATCTGATCGTGAAGTGGTTTTAGCGGCAATTAAACACGAACCTCGTTCTTTAGAGTATGCGGCGGCTGAATTTAAAGCCGACCGTGAATTTGTTCTTCAGGTAATTAAACAACGTGGTTCCGCCACTCAGTTCATTAAAGATGCATTACGTGCGGATAAAGATTTTATGCTGCCTGTAGTCAGGCAAAATCCTTATATTATGGAGTTTGCAAGTAAAGATTTAAAATCCAATCGTGAATTTGTATTGTCTGTTGTAACTTTTGCTGGACGAGCGCTTGCATTTGTAAGTAATGAGTTAAAAGCTGATCGTGAAATAGTTTTAGCCGCGATAAAAGAACATCGTTGGGCGTTGGAATATGCAGCAGAGAGCATTAAAGATGATAAAGAGTTTATTTTAGAGGCTCTAAATTATTCAGGACAAGCTTTTAAGTATGCTTCTGCTCAAGTTAGATGTGATAAAGAAATTATTGTAGCTGCAATCAAATTATATCCTTGGGCATTAGAGTACGCAGTTGAAAATTTAAAAGCAGAAAAGAAGTTTATTTTTGAATTGGTCCAAATAAGCCCACGCGTTATGCTGTATGCCAGTAATTCAGTTAAAGCTGACAAAAGCTTTATGTTAGATCTGGTACATTTTAATGGGGCACTGTTAGAGTATGCCTCGAGTGAGTTACAAGCAGATAGGGAGGTAGTTTTAGCTGCGGTAAAACAATTCCGTGGTGCATTAAAATATGCTGCAGTTTATTTACATAGCGATCCGGAAATTGTTCACAATGTGATGATTAAACTATAACTTCTGATATAATATGCTCTTTTAATTGCTTTGTGAATGGGTACCAATGGCATCAACTAAAAATCATGATAATCTAGTTTGGTTGGATATGGAAATGACCGGACTTAATCCGGTAGAGAATGTAGTCTTAGAAGTTGCTGTAGTTATTACCGATAGTGAACTAAATGTTTTGGCTGAATCTGCTAGTTATGCGATTAGTCAACCAGCTGAAGAATTAGCTAAGATGGACAAGTGGAATGTTAATACACATACTAAATCAGGATTATTAGAGCGTATTGCTACTAGCGGGGTTGCGTTAGCTGATGCAGAAAAAGATTTATTAAAATTAATTAAAAAATATGTTCATAAAACCAGTTCACCGTTATGCGGCAATACTATCCACCAAGATCGTAAATTTATTGTGCGTTATATGCCAGAGTTGGAAGAATACCTTCATTATCGTAATATAGATGTTAGTACGATTAAAGAGCTAGCTAGACGCTGGTATCCAAAAGTTGCTGAAGGATTTAAAAAACATAACAAACACGAAGCATTGGCAGATGTTCATGAATCAATTGAAGAGTTAAAATATTACCGCCAGCATATTATGCTTCCTGTACTTTCAGCCCAATGATGATTCAGCAGACTAATGTATGGCTAACTTATACTTGCTAAGTTAGTCATACATTTATATTTAGTCATTAATCTTTAACTGTTCCTTAAGTTGCGCAACTTGCTTTTCTAAATCTTCTCTGGAATTATTACAGATATTTAGGTGTCCCATTTTTCTACCTGATTTAGCCTGAGTTTTACCATAAAGGTATAATTTCGCATTTGGATGATTGTTAGTCATTGTTTTAAATGGATTTGAGGTTGGATCTAGCCAAACGTCGCCAAGTAGATTAAGCATTGAACCACTTTGCTTTAACGCAGTGCTGCCGAGATTAAGACCACAGACTGCACGTAATTGCTGCTCAAATTGTGATGTTACTGTGGCATCCAATGTAATATGTCCTGAATTATGCGGACGCGGTGCAATTTCATTAACTAATAATTGTCCATCATTTGTAATGAAAAATTCAATCGTTAATAAGCCAATATAGTCTAATTTTTCTGCTAATAAATGAGCGGCTTGCTCTGCCTGAGTGATAAGTTCTGGCATAAGCGCAGCAGGGATATAACTTACATCTAATATTCCATTGCGATGGTGGTTTTCAATTACTGGAAACGTGCTACTCCCAGTTTGATTGCGCGCGACAATTACCGATATTTCATGCTGTAGTGAAACCATTTTTTCCAAGATGCATTCAGAATGTGCTAACTGTAAGTAGGCATTTTCTAAATCAGATGCGTGAGTTACTTTTACCTGTCCTTTGCCATCATAACCTAAAGTCGTTGTTTTTAAAATTGCTGGAAACATTTCTGTTGCTACATTATGACAATCTTGAACTTGTGAAATTAAAACAAAATTAGCTGTTAATAATCCGCATGATCGAAAGAACGACTTTTCTTTTGCTCTATTTTGGGCAATAAGTAAGCTGCTTGCTTGAGGGTAAACCGGTTTGAATTGGTTTAAATAATCGACGGTGCTGGCTGGAACATTTTCAAATTCAGTGGTTATTACATCTGCATACTGTGCTAATTCTTTTAATGCTTCTGTATCATCATATTTTTTACAGATATGGATATCTGCTGCTCGTTTGGCAGGGCATAAGGGGTCTGGTTCTAAAACTGCAACTTTATAACCAAACTGTTTTGCAGTCAATGCCAAATACATTCCTAGCTGTCCGCCACCCAAAATACCAATAGTTGCTGGAGGTAATATCATTGTTTGTTTCATTAATCAGCTAGCTCCGGTAAGTTCATATTTAATACCGTAGCTGTTTGTTCTGCACGAAATTTATGTAGTTTTTCGGCAAGTTTGGGATTATGCAGGGCTAAAATCTGCACAGCTAATAAAGCTGCATTTGCAGCACCAGCTTCACCAATTGCTAATGTTCCAACAGGAATTCCTTTAGGCATTTGCACAATAGAATACAGCGAGTCCTGACCTTTAAGATATTTGGATGGAACTGGAACCCCTAATATTGGTACAATTGTTTTGGCAGCAAGCATCCCCGGTAAGTGAGCTGCACCACCCGCTCCAGCAATAATCACCTTCAGTCCATGTGTCTCAGCTGCTTCTGCGTATTCAAACAATAAATTAGGTGTACGGTGGGCAGAAACTACTAAAGTTTCATAATTTACACCAAAATTACGTAAAATTTTAGCCGCGTGTTGCATTATATCCCAATCTGAGGTACTTCCCATAACTACACCAACTTCAATCATTTAACGCCTCCATTAGACTTTTTAAAGCCGAAGTATATCATATTAGATGCTGCTTTTCGCTATTTTGACGCACTGCAGCAAGAAATTAATAGTGTACAATAATACTCTGATAATTAATCTAATGATTACCCATTAATATAACAAGGGAAAATGGAATGGAAAGTGTTACAGTAAAAAATAAAATTGGACTTCTGTCGGTGATTGCGATTTCTACAACAGGAATTATTGGTAGTGGTTGGTTATTTAGTGCTTACCTCGGCGCTAAAGTTGCAGGTGCTGCAGTTTATGTCTCTTGGATTCTGACATTGATATTTTTTATCTTAATGTCGCTGGTTATTTCCGAGATTGTCTCTATTTTTCCAGTTCGTGGAATCATTGGAAGAATGGGGGCATTATCACATAATAAATATTTTGGAGCAATATTCGCTTTTGCTATCTGGCTGGAGTTAATTGGTAGTATTCCTGGTGAAGCTCAAGCAAGTGTTGAATATTTGGCAAATGTTTCTCCATGGTTAAGTAAACTTTTAATTAGTAACGGTGCATTAACTACTGAAGGAATTGGTTTTACAATTTTGTTCCTAATTGCATTTTGGATGGCAAATTTATTTGGAATCAAGTTTTTTACACGAATTAATAACTCAATTGCCGTAATTAAAGTATTTTTACCAGCAATAATTGCCTTGATTATTATGGGCGCATCTTTTCATCCAGCTAATTTTACTGCATACGAAGGCAGTTTTATGCCCTATGGTTATAACTCAATTATCCTTGCTATGACCTCAACTGGGATGTTGTATTCATTCAATGGTTTTCAACTTTGTGCATCTTTTGCAAGTGAAATAAGAAATCCTGGACGTAATTTAC
The DNA here is from genome assembly GCA_964367915.1 of uncultured Neisseria sp. GTDB lineage: Bacteria > Pseudomonadota > Gammaproteobacteria > Burkholderiales > UBA11063 > Aquella. Next base: position 23,453 of record CAYIZV010000006.1, on the reverse strand, counting down.
CTTTAGGTATGGTTATCTCCATTATCTTGTGTTTTTTAATTTATGTAATTTTACAAACTTCGTTCATTGGTGCTTTGGATACAGCGCAGTTGGCAAATCACGGGTGGTTAAAATTGGATTTTACATCTCCATTTGCACAACTTGCGACTTTAGTTGGATTAAATTTCCTGACGGTAGTGTTGTATGTTGATGCATGTATTTCGCCATCAGGAACAGGTGTAACATTTGTTGGTAGTGGTTCACGAGTACTTTCTTCTATGGCTGCTGAGCGACAAATGCCGCAATTTTTTGCTGTGTTGGATAAAAAGCATAATTTTGAAAAACGTGCGATTATTTTCAATTTCGGGGTTGCTTTAATATTTCTATTTTTATTCCACAGTTGGGCAGTGCTAATTAACTTCATTACAGCGTTAATAATATTAATGTATATGGTAGTTCCAATAACTTTAATTGCACTCCGCCATAGTCACGCTGAAACTGTGCGAAGTTATAAATTGCCATTTGCATTTCTAATTTGTTGTGCGCTATTTGTAGTTCAGGCTATATTCTTTATTTTTATCGGTGCTAAGGATATGCAGTATCTTACGATAACAATGACTGTTTTAATCGGTGTATTTTTGTCAATTAACGCTCATGGCAACGATGGCTACAGTTTTATGGATATAGTAAAATTATCGGTACCATTTTTAGCCTTTTTGTGGGCGATAACTGCTTTGATTCTTATTGGTCCACTTAGTTATGGTGGAAATGATTATTTGAGTTATGGAGTATTTTATCCGCTATATATTGCTGTTTCTGTTTATGCCTTTTATTTCTTTACCAATAAAAATTTTGTGGCTAAATGTCAGGCTATTCGTCATTTAGATAATGCTAAAATTAGCGAACAGAAGTAATATTTAACCTACTTTAAGCTACACTCCATCTGATTGAGTATAGCTTGTAATGGTCTTTGTAGACTTTAAGTAATCTGCTTGCAGTTGCTTTCATAGTTCTTTCAAAGACCATTAGTATTGTGTTATAATCGCGTGTATTAAATCAGCCTGTTTTTATGAAATGAAGCCACCAGAACTATGATATCCAGCAACAGTATCAAACTTAATTCTGCTAATTTTGATTATTATATATTGCGAATTAGTCCAACAACAGAACTGGAACAAATTGCCAGTAAGCTTGCAACTTTGCGTGAATTTGATGCTACAGGTAAATATTTGGTTTTAGAATGTGATGCTAAGCCTGATATGAATCAATTCCCGAGTCATTTACGAAAGATTGACGAACTAGCCGCTAAATTTGCTTTAGAGGTTAAGTTTATAGTTGCGAATCAATTTATTTTGGCAGATAAAGTTGATGGGCGAGCGGTAATTAATCTTCCTGTAACTATTCAGTCCAAGCCTATATTAAATCAAACTTTGTTAATTGAAGAACCTGTACGTAGTGGAATCAAGGTTGAAAATGATGGCGATGTAATTATTACTACTCTAGTATCACACAATGCCGAGATCATAGCCAGTGGTAACATTCACGTGTATGGTGATTGTCGGGGGCGAGTATTGGCTGGCAATGGCGGGAATAAAAAAGCCAAAATTTTTGTTGCACGTTTTAATGCGGAGCTGATCTCAATTGCAGGAATTTACCGAGTAATTGAAGATAAATTGCCTGATAATTTGCATAATAAGGCGGTACAAATTTTTCTGGATGAAAAAGAACGATTGAACGTAATACCGTTAGCGGTATAGTAATTAACATCGACCAGTTTTTGAAATTTAATAATTAATGAGTATAAAAATGCGTGGCGATACTAATCGTCATAAAATGCAATTTGTAGGAGCAAGTATGGCTAAAGTGGCAAGGATTGTTGTAGTCACATCAGGTAAGGGGGGAGTAGGCAAAACAACTACTTCAGCTAGTTTTGCAACTGGTTTGGCTTTAAAAGGGCATAAAACGGTGGTAATTGATTTTGATATTGGTTTGCGTAACCTTGATCTGATCATGGGTTGCGAGCGACGGGTGGTCTATGACTTTGTCAATGTGATCAATGGTGAAGCTACTTTGCATCAAGCCTTAATTAAAGATAAAAACTGTGATAATTTATATGTTTTAGCTGCCTCGCAAACTAAAGATAAAGAAGCGTTAACGCAAGATGGCGTTGAAAAAGTGCTTGAAGAACTTAAAAAAGATTTTGAATTTATCGTTTGTGATTCACCTGCTGGGATTGAGATGGGTGCTTTTATGGCGTTGTACTTTGCGGATGAGGCATTGGTTGTAACTAATCCTGAGGTATCATCGGTTCGTGACTCTGACCGTATTTTGGGGATTTTAGCTTCGAAAGCAAAACGTGCAGTTGATGGTCGTGAAAAAGTTAAAGAGCATTTGATCATCACTCGTTATAATCCAGAACGGGTCGAAAATGGTGATATGCTTTCAATCGCTGATATTCAAGATATCCTACGAATTCCAGTGTTGGGTGTAATCCCAGAATCAAAGGATGTGTTACAGGCATCTAATACAGGCTCACCAGCAATTAATTTAAGGGGAACAAGTGTTTCTGAGGCTTATTTTGATTTGGTTGCGAGATTTTTGGGTGAGGATAAGCCAATGCGTTACACTACGGCCGAAAAAAAAGGATTGTTGAAACGCATCTTTGGAGGAAACTAGCATGTCTTTACTCGATCTTCTCTTTGGGAAAAAGAAATCTACTGCATCAGTTGCCAAAGAACGTCTGCAAATTATTTTAGCACATGAGCGTGCAACTCTTAACTCTAGTGGCGAAGTAAATCATGCACCTGAGTGGCTGCCTGACTTGCAAAAGGAATTAGTAGCAGTAGTGGCAAAATATATTAAGATTGATCAGGATGCACTTAAAGTTCATTTGGAAAAACGTGACAATTTAGAGCTATTGGAAATTAACGTAACATTACCGGAAAAGGAAGAAAGTAAATGACAGTTCAACATCATCAATTAATTATTCTTGGTTCAGGTCCTGCAGGATATACAGCAGCAATTTATGCAGCGCGGGCGAATTTAAAACCAGTTATTATTACTGGGATGCAGCAAGGTGGACAGCTAATGACAACTACTGAAGTTGAGAATTGGCCTGCTGAGTTACATGGCGAAGTACAAGGGCCAGATTTGATGCAGCGTTTCTTGGATCATGCGACTAAGTTTGGGACTGAGGTACTATTTGATCAAATTCATACGGTAGAATTAGCTAATAAACCTTTTAAATTAATTGGTGATATGGGTGAGTATAGTTGTGATGCTTTAATCATTGCAACGGGTGCTTCAGCCAAATATCTTGGTCTGGAATCAGAGCAAAAATTTATGGGTAAAGGTGTTTCTGGTTGTGCAACTTGTGATGGCTTTTTCTATAAAAATCAAGAAGTAGCTGTTGTTGGTGGTGGTAATACGGCGGTAGAAGAAGCATTATATCTAGCAAATATTTGTTCTAAAGTAACTTTGGTACATCGTCGTGATACTTTTAAATCTGAAAAAATTCTGATAGATCGCCTGATGGCTAAAGTTGCTGATGGTAAAATTGTACTGAAAACCAATGCGGTACTGGATGAGGTATTGGGTGATGCTAAAGGCGTAACAGGAGTGAGACTTAAATTTAATGATGGCAAAAACGAAGAGCTCGCACTCAGTGGTGTTTTTATTGCGATTGGTCATAAACCAAATACTGATATTTTTGAAGGTAAACTAGAGTTAGAGCACGGTTATATCGTGACTAAATCTGGACGCAGTGGATTTGCAACTGCAACTTCAGTTGAAGGTGTGTTTGCTGCTGGCGATGTACAGGACATGATTTATAAACAAGCGGTAACATCGGCTGCAACTGGTTGTATGGCAGCATTAGATGCTGAACGTTATCTCGATCACGTTTAATTTAGATTTATAATGAGAACTATACTCAATCAGATTCATCATGCTGGGGCGTTGATTTACTCCTTACTTACTGGTAGTAAGCTTCGTCGTAAATCGCCTACCAGTATTTCCAATCTGTTTGAGTATAACTCACGGTATTTGTCGGTTATAAGTGCGGGTTTTCTCGCACTTTTGTTATCTTCATGCAGCATGCTTGGTGCTAAAAAGGTCATGTCATCTAATACTGCCAGTAAATACGTGGTGATTGGAGATAATGGTGTTACCAAGATATCTGAAGACGGACGCGTTTGGGTTAGTGGTGGTTCTAGTGAAAGTAATCTGTGGAATGCTGTAAATGTTGCCAATGGTCAGTTATTTGCTGTTGGTATGAATGGTGCGGTTAGCTATTCAACAAATGCAGTAAACTGGTCAGATGTATATAGTCAAGATCACCGAGTTTGGCTCTATGATGTTATTTTTGCCAATAAACGCTATGTTGCGGTTGGGATGGGCGGAATGATAGTTAGTTCTGCCAACCTGCGCGATTGGCAACAAGCTACAACAAATACAAAATCATGGTTAACCAGCATTAGCTACGGTAATGGTATTTTTATTAGTAGCGGAGCTAGCGGTGCGCTGCTTAAATCTCATGATGGTTTAGCTTGGCAACTGGAAAGTTCTCCTACACAAGAATGGCTAAGTACAGTTAATTTCGTTAATAATAAATTTTTGGCAGTAGGTTCTAGTGGTACAATCCTAAATTCTAGTACTGGAGAATTTTGGCAACTTCTATCCTCTCCAACCAAAAATTGGCTTTATGGTGTTAGTTATGGTGCTGGACGTTATACTGTAGTTGGTGAAAATTCAACCATTCTTAGTTCTGTTGATGGGCAAAATTGGTCGATAGTCAGACATAAGCTACCCAAACATATCGCTTTACGCTCAGTCATTTATGCTGACAATCAGTTTGTTATAGTTGGTGCACATGGCTTAATTGCCACTTCACATGACGGTCTAATTTGGCAGAAACAAGATTCAACAACTAAGCGTGGCTTATACTCTATCACGTATTATAATCCTGAAATCACACCATAATTATAAATATATATTTTATAACAGCCTAGTTTATAATAAACTGTTTCTAACGAGAAATTACTTATTTCTAGAATTAACTTAACGTTGCCATTATCATTGCAAAAACCACACAACCACCTACATCATCTTCGTAATCAGAAACTAGATATCCCAAATTAGCACTTATTATTTTATAGCCATTATTTAATAAAGATTCTCTTCTGTTTTTCCATTTCGCATCGTCTGAGTCGGAGGTGTTAACTTTAATTTCTTTTGAAGTATAGCCGTGCTTATGAAGCATAAATGTGTAGCAATTTTGTCCGTCTGTAAATATTTCATCTTGCTCATAAGAAGCAAGTTCATTATACATGAGTTCTTTTAATCGGGCAGTAACTTGAGTAATAATCTTATTATCAGGTTTGTTTTCAGCTTCAGCTTTATATAGAGCTTCTACATATGTACATCTAGGTCTAGTACTACAAGTAGATGCTTGTAGCCAGATTTCTTGGTCTGCTTCTAATAACGGAAATTGATAACCAATCTTGCGGAACTCGCTAATTTTATCTGTTACTTCCTGTCTTGACTTTGGAGTCTTTTTAACAAAAATACAGTCATACTCAATGTTACCTCTATCCAAGATCGTTTCATGAATAACTGTATCATGAACACTTAAATCAGTAAAAAGTTTATCTACTTTACGACATACGCTTGAAAAAACTTCAGATGGTAGCTTCATATTTTCGTATTTCACTCGAAATCTAAAAAATTAATTTATGCTTTATTTTTGTTGGCATAGTAATATATTAACAATGGAAGGACTTTTGAGTCTCAAATAGCGGTATTAATTTGTTCTACTAGACAAATCTAGCAGAACAGCTATTACTTAAGTATGTCCATTTACTATAATTAATGTGCTTTTCCCCAGTTTTCAGCTGTTTTTACTTCAATCTCTAATGGTACAGCAAGTTGTGTTTTTTCACTCATTAAGCGAGATAAGTTAGCCATGATAATGTCAACTTCATTATTTGGAACTTGAAAAATTAATTCATCGTGCACTTGTAGAATCATTTTAGTTTGTAATTTTTCCTGAGCCAACCATTGGTTTACATTCAGCATGGCAATCTTGATAATGTCTGCAGCAGAGCCTTGCATAGGTGCGTTGAGGGCTAAGCGCTCTTCAGCCTGGCGCAGGATATTATTAGCAGAATTAATGTTTGCTAGATAGATTTTACGTCCATAGATAGTTTCAACATAGCCATCACGATGAGCAAATTTTTTAATATTCTCCATGAAATTACTTACTAATGGATACTGAGCGAAATAATTATCAATATATAATTTGGCAGCAGCGCGTTCGATTTTTAATTCTTTAGCCAAGCCAAAAACTGATTTACCATAAATTAGACCAAAGTTAATTGATTTGGCATAGCGTCGTTCATCTTTAGTAATTTCTTCGATTGGTTTATGGAAAATCTGACTCGCAGTAGCTAAATGGATATCTGCACCGCTTTTAAAAGCTGCAATAAGATTTTTATCTTGACTAATATGTGCTAATATTCTAAGTTCAATCTGTGAATAATCGGCACAAATCAGCTTACATCCCTCTGGCGCAATAAAGCATTCGCGAATAGCTTGCCCATAATCACTCCGTACTGGAATATTCTGTAAATTAGGATCTTTTGAAGATAGTCTGCCAGAAGTAACAATGGTTTGTTCTAGTGAAGTGTGAACTAATTGTTGAGTATCAGCATATTCGGGCAGCCGATCAATATACGTATTAAGTAGTTTATTTAGATAGCGATACTCAAGTAATTCATCAGCGATACTAAAGCCAGACGCAGCTAAAATTGAAAGTGATTCTTCATCAGTCGAGTAGCCACTGGTATTTTTCTTAATTCCTGTCGTTGGTAGTTTTAATTGATTGAATAAAATATCCTGAAGTTGCTTAGGGGAGTTAACGTTAAAAACACATCCTGCTTGCTGCTGAATTAAATCTTCAAGCTGACGTAATTTACCGTGCATTTCCTGCGATAATAATTTTAAACGTGGAATATCAATTTTCATTCCAACTCTTTCTAGTTGAAATAATAGGTTAGCTAACGGTAGCTCAACGTGAAGATAGAGTTTTCGCTCTTCCTGATTTAAGCTATCTAAAATAATTTGGTGTAATTCGAGCATAGATTGTGAGTTAGCAATAATAAATGCTTGTTTTTCGTCATCATTCAAAGAGCTAAAATTAACCCGTTTAGCGCCTTTGCCAAGTAATTCAGCATAATCCTGACAATTAATATGTGGGGCATTACGATTAGTAATCGTGGCTAAATCATGTTTTTGTAATGAGTTTTGGATATAACTAGCTAGTTGTAAATCACCATTTATACCATTTAAACTAATATTATGTTGTGCCAAAATATAAAGTTGCTTTTTGTAATCAAAGCATAGTTTTGCTAATTCGCTTTGCCAGTAGCTTGCTAAGATTAATAGTTTTTGCTGTGTCTCACTATCATCAGCAAAAAGTAGTTCTTGTACATTGCTATTAGTTAGTTCAATCAGATAAATTGTTGCAGAGTTACAGATTGCTACTACGCATATTTGAGAGTTATTGTCATTATGATCATCAAGATAGATATTAAATGAAGTTTGCTGATTTTCAGCAATTAATGCATCTACCAAACTTTTTAGTTCGTTAACACTGTTGATTTTGGCGATATGTTTGGTTGCGGTTAATAGCTCAGTAGAAACGGCTTTATTTAAAGTAATATTGTTATCATTGCTATTAGTGGAAAAAAGATCTGCATTTTGTTCTAAACTTTCTGTTTGTGATACGGGTGTATTATTTACGCTAACTTCAGTTGCAGAGCTTATTGTATTTAATTGTAATTCGGCTTCTTTAAGCCAAGTCCGGAAATTTAGTTCACGATAGACTTCAGCCAGTTTATTCCAATTTGCGGCTTTAAGCTGCAGGTTTTCAAGCCTAGTAATATCATAGCTATCGACATTGACCTGACAATCAATTGTTATTAATTTTTGTGCGGTTGGTAGCCACTCAATTGCTTGGCGAAAATTTTCGCCGACTACACCAGAGAGTTTATCTTGATTCGCAATTAAATTAGTAATAGAATCGAATTCAGTTAGCCATTTTTGTGCAGTTTTGGGACCGCATTTGTGAACACCTGGTACATTATCAACACTATCGCCAATTAGTGATAGATAATCAATTATTTGATCAGGGCGCACGCCAAATTTATCAATAACTCCATGGTGATCAAGTATTTCATTGGTCATAGTATTAACTAAAATAATTTTATCATCAACAATTTGTGCAAAGTCTTTATCGCCTGTTGCGATTAAAATTTGATAATCAAGTGCAGCGTATTTTTTGGCAATAGTTGCAATGACATCATCAGCCTCAACGCCATCTTGGATAATTACTGGAATACCTAAATCAGCAATTAATTCATGAATATAAGGGAATTGAACTTTGAGTTCATCTGGTGTTTCTCGGCGATTGGCTTTGTATTCAGGATAAATTTCATCACGAAAAGTTTTACCTTTAGCATCGAAAACACAGACCCAATTACGAGTGGTATATTTTTTTTGCATTTGTTTGAGCATATTTACAATACCATAAATGGCATTGGTTGGCATCCCATTCGGTGCGCTCAGGTTTTTAACTGCATAGAATGCACGAAAGATAAATGATGATCCGTCGATAAGTAAAATAGTATTATTCATATTTGGGTATTTCTTTATTTAGATTTGAAGCTAATCTTATGCTGACTCTGTCTGACGTATGGTGGGGCGTGTCGGATTCGAACCGACGACCAACGGATTAAGAGTCCGCTGCTCTACCAACTGAGCTAACACCCCGTACGAGACGTAATTTTAGCATGCGAGATAGTTTATTTAATATTTAATTTGTTTCTATTCGCAGAATAATATAAAATGCTTGTTCTACTACATCTACAAGAATATAAGTCTAAAGATCAGATAAAGTTAATTGACCCCGACGAAAGATGGCGCAAATTTACGGGCAAGTAGTAATAATGCTATTCCTGAGCAAGTAACTAATCCTAGAATTAGAAACCCCACACTATAATTAAACTTAGCTAAAGCCGTACCTAATAAAGCATTGCAGAAAACACCAGCTAATGATACTGCGCTAAAATAAAATGATGATGAAAATCCTGATTTGCCACCCAATACTTTTTGAATATAAATCATTAAAGTACTGAATAAGGTTGCGACATATAGTGTTCCTGATATTTGACATGCGATAACAAAATAAAAGTTTACACTAAGTGACAGCAAATAAAAGTAAATGGCTCCAATAATACTGCCTGCGAGCAAAGTTTTATAAGTACCGTATTTGTCATTCAAATGTCCGATGATGGGGAAAGCAATAACTTCAAAAAGAGGACCAGCGCCGAAAATAATCCCAATTTCTTTTGCGCTTGCATAATTGTGTAACTCTAGTACCAGTAAGGGAGAGCTTGATAGATTTCCAGCTACAAGCAGAACGATTAATAACATACTCAAAATCAATGGGGTGATTTGTTTTTTTACGCTGATTTTGGTGTTGCTTTGTGATGGTGCGCTTTTTAGCAATGAGCTATCTCGAACTTTAAATTTTACTAGCAGGTATAAACCTAAGTAAAGTGCCGCATAAAGTAAGTAGAAGTGTTCAAAACTCATAATGCTAACTAAGGTTATTCCTAGCCACGGACCAAGAACAAAGGCGATTGAGATTGATGCACGAACTGTTGAGGTAATTTTACCCTCTAACGATAACTGGTTTTTAGCAATAATTTTTTCTTTGAGCATGGCAAATGAGAGTGCACCGCTAGATACTTGGGTTAGCCAGCTCGCAGCAATGATAACGCTTACCAAAGGGAAAAAACTGTATAAAATCCCACGGATAATTGAGAGCAGTAAAGTTATTTCAATAAAGATTTTTTGTTTACCAATTTTATCTGACACATAGCCTAAGATGATATTTAAAATAGCGCTACCAACACCAACGATGGCTAAAATAAAGAATACGCCAGAAACAGAAATTTTGACTTTTTGTAAGATCCAGAGAGGGAAAACTGGTACAAGCATTGCACCAAGAACTGAGATTCCAAAGTTTAAAATAAATAAGCTGCGATAATCCGGGTCTTTAATTATCAAAGCATAGCTATCAAGAAGATTTTTTAAGCGCATTAAAGTACCTGAATGTTAGATTAGAAAGTTCGTGATTTTAACATAAATTTTATTCGTACTTTAATATCTGGGGTTTGCTATTGTGTTCTTAAAGAATAGACCTCTTTCATAACCAATTATTTCACACTTAGACTAGGAATAAAGACTTTGAGAAACGGAGTGTACACGTAAGTACATGAGTATCGCAAAAGTCTTTATGACAACGGATAAGGCTTAAAGAAGCAAGTTAGGAAAGAAGTCTAATAAATGTCAAGTGATTTTAAGCTGCATTTGAGGTACTTGTAAAATGGGTTGAACAAATTGCTAGATATGCTATAGATTGTGTTATAATTCGGCTTGTATCACTAGATGTAGTGTTTTATTGAACTGAAAGTAAGAATTATGGTATTTAGTTTTTTTAAACGTAAAAAGAAAGAAGATCCAGCGGCTGAATTGGCAGCAGTGGTTCAAGAGTTAGTCCGCACCGAAGAGGAAAAAGAAAAGGAATTACAAGAACATATTTCTTCTGAAATTATGAATCCTGCAGAAGATGTGGTTATCCATTCCCAGACTGATTTAACCCCGAAAGTGGAGCCTGAAGTAACAGAAATTACGCATGGTTTTGAAGCCACTTATATGGCAGATATCAATCTCGAGACTGAGACAGAGCTAACGCTAGAAATTAAAGAAGAGGTTAGTGAGGTTCAAGATGAGTTACAGCCATTACGTAAATTGTCGTGGAGTGAACGTCTTAAACGAGGTTTAAGTAAAACTCGTGATGCATTTGGTAAGAAATTACTTGGCGTGTTTGGTGGTGGTAAGATTGATGATGAATTATATGATGAGTTAGAGTCAATTTTATTAACTTCAGATGTGGGCGTAGCTGGCACAATGCATTTACTTGACGATGTACGGAGTAAAGTTAGCTTGCGTGGCCTAAAAGATAGTGCTGAATTAAAATCTGCGTTATCCGATTCATTGATTGAACTGGTTGCGCCATTGGAACAACCATTGCAAACTGAAAATCATCAGCCATTTGTGATTATGATGGTTGGGGTTAACGGTGCAGGTAAAACTACTTCGATTGGTAAATTGGCAAAATATTTCCAACAACAAGGTAAAAGCGTTATGCTGGCAGCAGGTGATACATTCAGGGCAGCAGCGCGCGAGCAACTGATGGAATGGGGAAGTCGCAACAACGTAACTGTAGTGACACAACAATCAGGTGATTCCGCTGCTGTGTGTTTTGATGCCATTCAGTCGGCTATTGCTAAAAAAATTGATATAGTATTGGCGGATACGGCAGGAAGATTACCAACACAGCTAAACTTGATGGAAGAGATTAAGAAAGTTAAGCGGGTAATAGATAAAGCATTACCTAATGCGCCACATGAAATTATGTTGGTATTGGATGCCAATATTGGGCAAAACGCACTAAATCAAGTTCGCGCTTTTGATGATGCACTTGGTTTGACTGGTCTAGTACTTACCAAGCTAGACGGAACTGCTAAAGGTGGGGTAATTTGTGCAATTGCCAAAGAGCGTCCAATTCCATTGCGATTCATCGGTGTTGGAGAGAGTATTGATGATTTACGTCCTTTTACAGCCAAGGATTATGTAAGTGCCTTATTAGATTGAGCTGGCAATAGTTATGAAAATATTTAAATCTTTATGGGTAATTATTCTCGTAACATTATACCTTTCTCCGGCATGGTCTTTATCGGCGGATGAAGCACAAAGTTATAGTTTTGCGGGCAGTGCTTTAAGTAGTTCAACTACTAATAATCTGGGTATAACTAATGTCGCATTGGAAAGCTCTACTTTGGCAGAAGCGCATGTCGAAAGTTCGCTTGTACATTCACGAACAGATTTAGAAAAGAAACAACAGTTTCAAATGGAAAATGGTTATATAGGTCTAACTGATGATACCAGTCTTTGGGTTGGTCCGCTGGGCGCATCATTAAATGTTAAATATTAATTAGGAGTTATGTAGCATGCAAACTGCACAAAATATTCAATCAACACCACAACAGCCGATTCCGGTTAGTTTGGATTCCATGATTGCTAAAGATACTACCCGTGTTAATGTGGTAGACAAGCGGATTATAAATGGTCAAACCGATGTAAATCAATTAGTTCCATTTAAGTACAAATGGGCATGGGAAAAATATCTTGCAACTTGTGCCAATCACTGGATGCCACAAGAAGTAAATATGCAACGTGACATTGAATTGTGGAAAAGTCCAACTGGTCTTAGTGAAGATGAACGTTTGATTGTTAAACGTAATTTAGGTTTCTTTGTAACTGCGGATAGTTTGGCTGCCAATAATATTGTTCTTGGCACTTACCGTCAGATTACAGCTCCAGAATGCCGTCAGTTCTTATTGCGTCAGGCATTTGAAGAAGCTATTCACACTCATGCCTATCAGTATATTGTTGAGAGTCTTGGTCTTGATGAAGGTGAAATTTTTAATGCTTATCATGAAGTATCATCAATTAAAGCTAAAGATGAGTTTTTGATTCCGTTTATTGACACGTTGACTAATCCAGAATTTAGAACTGGGACTTTGGAAAATGATCGTAAATTATTAAAATCATTGATCGTTTTTGCTTGTATCATGGAAGGAATTTTCTTCTATGTTGGGTTTGTGCAGATTTTAGCTCTTGGTCGTCAAAATAAAATGACCGGTGCGGCTGAGCAATATCAATATATTTTGCGTGATGAGTCAATGCACTGTAATTTTGGGATTGATTTGATTAATACAATTAAGCTTGAAAATCCTGAATTATGGACAGAAGATTTTAAAGCTGAATTAATTGAGCTTTTCCACAAAGGTGTTGAATTAGAATATGCGTATGCTGAAGACACTATGCCTCGTGGAGTGCTTGGCTTAAATGCTGGAATGTTTAAAGAATATTTACGCTTTATCTGTAATCGCCGTACTACGCAGATTGGTTTACCTGAGTTGTATCCAAACCAAACCAATAATCCATTCCCATGGATGAGCGAAATGATTGATTTGAAAAAAGAGAAAAATTTCTTCGAAACGCGTGTTACCGAATATCAAAGCGGTGGCGCATTGGATTGGGATTGATGGTTAAGCGTCTAAAAAAATATATTCCGAGCCGCGAGAGTGTTGAAAATTATAAAATGCTAAGATTTATTAGCCATCACTTTCACGGTCGTGATTATCTTTGGGAGTTTAACCAGTCAACAGTTACAAAAGCAACTTGGATTGGCGTATTTTGGGCTGTTATGCCAATGCCTTTGCAAATGGTTCCTGCTGTAATTTTTGCAATTTTATTTCGCGCAAATATTATGGTGGCAATTGCGTGGGTGTGGGTAAGTAATCCATTTACTATGTTACCCATATTGTATTCTGCGTACTATCTTGGTTGTCATGCATTAGGGATTGAATTTTCAACAAGTGTCATGAGTGAGAATATACATCATCTTGCAAGTAATTGGCATCTAATCTTACTGCCATTAGTTCTGGGGTCGGTGATTTTAGGCATAATCGGTTCATTGACCTTATCAATTTTAGTTTGGTTGGGATACCACGTTTTTACTCCTAGGCGTAAATAATAATGCCATGTATGATTACACATTTTAATGAAAATATTGAATAGATCTTCTCTCTCACCTGCAGTAATCGCAGCTTTATTCGCTGCGATATTGTTTGGTGCAAGTACTCCTCTTGCTAAGTATTTTGTAGGTGCAAATTCACCAATATTGATCGCTGGGTTACTTTATTCTGGTAGTGGCATTGGTTTAATGCTAATTAAAATAATCCGCGATCGTGGCTGGAATAATCCGCGATTAAGCAAATCTGAATCAGGATGGCTCGCTGGGGCAATCTGTTTTGGTGGTATCTTGGCGCCTGTTTTATTAATGTACGGTCTTTCTCAAACTAGTTCAGCTAATGCTTCTTTATTGCTTAATCTTGAAGCAGTTTTAACTTCAATTATTGCGTGGGTTGTATTTAAGGAAAATGCCGATCGGCGAATTGTTATTGGAATGGTTTTAATTGTCTTTGGCGGTTTAATTTTATCACTGCCTCATGATGGTGCAAGTAAATCTGGTAGCACGCTTGGCATACTAGCAATTGTAGCAGCCTGTTTTTGTTGGGCAATAGATAATAATTTAACTCGCAAGGTTTCAGCCGCAGATTCGCTCTTTATCGCTGGAAGCAAGGGCTTAGTTGCTGGAGTAGTCAATATTAGTCTGGCATTATGGCTTGGTAGCAGCATGCTACATCCTATGATGATAGTCATAATTTTGTTTTGTGGATTTTTAGGTTATGGCTTGAGTTTGTTGCTGTTTATTTTGGCGCTACGTGGCTTAGGTACGTCACGGACTGGAGCGTATTTTTCAGTTGCGCCGTTTATTGGTGCAGCAATTGCCATTTTGATTTTTAACGAGTCAGTTAGTTTGTTATTTTGGTTGGCATTACTATTTATGTCTATCGGAGTTTGGATGCACTTAACCGAAATACATGAGCATGAGCATACTCACGACGAAGAATTTCACGAGCATTATCATATTCATGACGAACATCATCAGCATGAGCATGATTTTGTGTTTAATAATAAATCTGGACATGCTCATCCACATCAACATGATCAGATGTCACACTCTCATCATCATTACCCAGATATAAATCATCTTCATCGCCATTAAAATTTACTTTTTTGCTTCAGGCGAAGTCCGGGATTGGTATGTGATGAGGATATGTTAAAATAGCGGATAATTTCTCACACCTTATTCTAAATATAAAAGAAGCACTATGACGATCCAACAAGATTACCATGATATAACAGCAAATATTGATAATTTTATTCAAAGACCTGCACAATTAGAGATGGTCGAAGCAATTGACAATTGTTTTTCTAATGTCAGTGAGGAAGCTAAAGATGGGCATAATCTTTGTCTGATTGAAGCTCCCACTGGAACAGGAAAGAGTTTTGCCTATATCTTAGCTGGAACAGATAATGCTAAACGTAAGGGTAAAAAATTCATCATTAGCACGGCAACTAAAACCCTGCAAGGTCAGCTTTATAATAAAGATTTGCCGCAATTTATCAAACATAGCGGTAATCGGTTTATCTATGGCTTAGCCAAAGGGCGTTCCAACTATCTTTGTCCATATCAATTAGAGGGTAGCATTGCTGATGCTGGGGTGGATATGATTTCACAGGCCGAGCAAGTGCAAGATAAACTGCAGAAAGTTGCCGAACATTATGCTAAAGGTAAATGGGATGGTGATTTGGATAATGCGCCATTGTTTATTGAAAGTAAGCTCAAACCTTTGATTACCATTGATAAACATCAATGTTTGGGATTTCAGTGTCCACACAATCAAAAAGAAAATTCTAACTGCCCATTTTATAAAAATCGCGAATTTCTTAAAAGCTGTGACGTAATTGTCACCAATCATAGTCTTTTGCTCGCAGATATAGATGGTGGCGGCGGTACAGTTTTACCAGTTAAACCTGCTGATTATTATCTCTGCGTAGATGAGGCACACAATTTCCCTGGCTATGCCATTAGTGGCTTCATGGGGCAATTTGAATTAAAACAAAGTATTGGACTGGTAAATAATGCGTCTAAATTGATCGTTAATCCAGCAAATAATAGCTATATTTGTGATGATGTTGCTTTATGTGATGATGCAGTGAGTAAAGCTAGTGATCTGGCTGATAGTTTGGATAAATTTTATCAATTAATTAAGCTTAATCACAATGTTTTTGATAATGGCGTGCTGATTCTCAATGATTATCTTAATAGCGCAGTTACTCAGGAAATTAAAGATATTTTTGTTGAGTTAGCTTTTAGTTCAGCAGAACTATGTGCTGGAATGAATAACATTCAGGATAAACTAAAAAACAAACTTAAAAATGAGCAGGATTATGTAACTGAAGCTAATTTGTTAAAGCTGGGCTTTTATTTAAGTAGTGTTGAAGGTATCACTACCACTGCAGACTACCTAATTAATCAAGATAACTCACGTTATAACGCGAATGCACGTTGGGTAGAGCAAAAATTAGCCAATGGCAATGATGAATATAATCTGGTGGCTGGGGTTACTCATGTAGGTAATCTGCTTGCCAATAAACTTTGGTCTAAAGTTTATGCCGCGTGCCTGACCTCAGCTACTTTAGCTATTGGCAAACGTTTTGATTATGTCAAATTCCAACTTGGGTTAAATTTATTACCCGCAGTTCATGAAGTGAAACTGCCAACTGGATTTAATTATCCTGAACATAGTCAGTTAGTTATTCCACAATTTCGCTATGCGCCTGAGTATACTATGCGCGAACCATTTCAAAAAGAATTAACACTATATCTATCGCAAATTTTGAATTATACTGATGCTTATGGTACTTTAGTGTTGTTTTTTAATCGTCAGCAACTAATTGATACTTTTAAACAATTGCCCGTAAAGTTACAAAATAAGATTTTATTGCAAACTGAATACAGCAGTAATCAAAAACTAATCGCCGAGCATAAAGAAACTGTTGATTGTGGTAAGCCGAGCATTATTTTTGGGCTAAATTCCTTTGCTGAAGGTGTAGATTTACCCGCAAAATATTGTATGCATGTGGTAGTTACCAAATTACCTTTTGATACCCATAAAGATCCGCAAAATATGGTGCGTGAATATTGGGTTAAAGCTGAAAATGGTAATTATTTTATGGATGTATCATTGCCTGAGACTTGTATTAAATTGATTCAGGCGGTAGGGCGGCTTATTCGCAACGAGAAAGACTATGGACAAGTAACGATCTGTGATAATCGGGTCGTGCTCAAACAATATGGTTCGATTTTGCTTAACTCTTTGCCAGAATTTAGCCGGCAGTATAATCCAGAGTTTATTAAGCAGTCGTTCGCCAAGATTGATAACTAATAGGAGTGGAAGATGTTTAAAGAAATAATGATTACAACCTGCTATATTTATGTATTGGATACTTTAGCTGATTGGGAAATTGCTTTTATTACCGCAGAATTAAATAGCGGTAGATTTCTAGATAAAAGTAAAGGTAAAATAAAGTTAGTTAAAATTGGCAATTCTTTATCTCCAATTAAAACTATGGGGGGGATTACTATTGTACCAGATGCAGAAGTTTCTAGCATTGAATTTAGAGAAGGAGATTTACTCATTCTTCCTGGTGCTGACACATGGATGGATGCACAACATCAAAAAATATTAAATATTGCTTCAAATATTCTTAATCAAAAAGTTATAATTGCTGCAATTTGTGGTGCATCAATAGCATTAGCTCGGACTGGGATTTTAAATAATAGAAAACATACAAGTAATGATAAAAGTCTTTTGAGGATGATTTGTCCTGAATATTCTGGTAGCGATTATTATCTTGATGAACTGGTTGTTGTTGATGATAATTTGATTACTGCAACAGGGCTTGCACCATTAGAGTTCTCTTATAATGTTTTTAAAAGCGCGAAATTAATGACAAGTGCTACAGTGGAAGCATGGTATCAATTATATAAAACAAAAGAGGCAAAATATTTTTTTGCTTTGATGGAATCTATAAATGTGCAGTATTAAGATATTTAATAAGTTAATACTGAGTAATACTATGAGGGCTTTAAAATAGTCTTATTTATCATAAAGAAATTAACAATTAAAGCTATAGACGTTATGGATAATTTTATGATAGACATAATATTAAGCAATGGCAAAAAATATCTTTTTGATTTGAATGAATATTTTAAGTTTCCATTTACCAAAAAATGCAAGAGCTAAGTATTTTAAGCCGGTAAAGTTTCGCGGGGAATTGCTGTATTGGGACGATATGCATGATTTTCCATTGCATTGTATGGATATTCCACAAGATATTTTAGAGTAAAGTAAATATGAATCAATCAACAGATATCCGTTGGCAACAGCGTTTTAATAATTTTAAACGTGCAATCTTATTATTACGTTCTGCTCTTGAAGAAAGGGCATTGAGTGAATATAGTAATTTAGAGCAAGAGGGAATTATTCAGCGTTTTGAATATACCTTAGAATTAGCTTGGAAAGTATTAAAAGATCGCATGGAGGATGACGGAATAATCATTGATACTATTTCGCCTAAAGGTGTAATCCGTCAAGCATTTAACTCCAAATATATAAATAATCCTGAAATCTGGATGCGTATGATTGGTGATCGAAATTTATTAAGTCATACCTACGATTTTGAACGATTTAGCGTGATTCTGCAAACGGTTAAAAATGAATATTTACCTGTTTTGGATGGGTTTTATTTGGAATGTTTTGCGATAATTATAAATGGATAATCTTGGATTAAGTGATACGACAATTTGCCAAATGCGCAGTATTTTCGCAAAATATGCGGAAATTAGCCTAGTCAAAATTTATGGAAGTCGTGCCAAGGGTAATTATAAATATCAAAGTGATATTGATCTGGTAATTTTGGATAAGGACGTATCCCGTTTCATAGTTAGTAAAATATTATTGGATTTTGATGATAGTGATTTGCCGTATCTGGTAGATTTGCAATGCTATGACACGATTAAAAATCAAGAATTAAAAGAGCATATTGACCGGGTCGGTAAAATTATATATAGCAGGTGATATGGGAAAAATACGTATTATAGGTGGTATCCACCGCTCACGGCAATTGCCAGTTTTGGATCAAGATGGTTTACGCCCAACTTTAGATCGTGTGAAAGAAACGTTATTTAACTGGCTGGGGCAAGATTTAACAGGGCAAGTTTGTCTGGATTTATTTGCTGGGAGTGGTTCGCTGGGGTTTGAGGCAGTATCGCGTAATGCTGCCAAGACGGTGATGGTTGAGAAATCCGCCAAAGTTACGCAGCAATTGAAAGATAATGTAAAATTATTACGTGCAGATAATTGTCTGGTAGTTAATGATGACGCATTAAGGTTTTTAGCGAGTAATCAACTCAAATTTGATGTAATTTTTCTTGACCCTCCTTATAGTAGCGATCTACTGGCAGAGAGTTTACAGATAGTTAGTGAACATCTGACCGTTAATGGGGTGATTTATGTTGAATATCATCAAAATATACCAGAACTAAGTCAATTTAATATTTTAAAACAAGGTAGGGCAGGAAGTGTCAATTATGCTTTGTTGAGTAAAAAGGAATAATTATGTCATTATATATTACTGAAGAATGTATTAACTGTGATGTTTGTGAACCAGAATGTCCAAATAAAGCAATAACTCAAGGTGCTGAAATTTATGAGATTAATCCTGATTTATGTACGCAGTGTATTGGGCATTATGATGAGCCACAATGTCAAATAGTTTGCCCAGTAGCATGTATTGATTTAGATAAAAATCATATTGAAAGCGATGCGCAATTATTGGATAAATACAAAAAAATCTGGAATAAATAACAATGCAGCTAAAAAAAGCTATATTGGGTTTAATCTGTCTAAATTATACGTTTGCTAATGCTAATCAAAATCCAGTAGTTGATTCTTATATAGAGCCAGCTAATATAAGTCAATATATCGTAAGTAAACCTTACCCCAAAATAAAGCTTAGTAACGCTTTTGGTAGTTTGCTTAGTGAGTCAATGATTACCAGTTATGACAGTGCAAACCTGCATAGATTCTATTCTGCAACGATTTGTAAAGGCTTGTATGGGTTTAATTGTAAATTTAACCTCAAGAATATTCAACAATACGCAGGTATTAACCTTGATAATGAATCAGGTCTGATTGGACAAGAATTTAGCCAGGTAAATGCCTATAAAGTTAGTTATACTACTCCAGATATGAATGGAATAGCACATCCTGTTTCTGGTGCTGTATTAATTCCTCAATCTGAACAGCCATTAAAAGGTGTGATCGTTTTTTATCATTATACGGTACTAAATAAAGATAATGTTCCGTCTAATTTTGAAAAAGATGAGTTTTATCTCAGTAAAAATATTGCTGCAACTCTCGCTAGCGATGGCTATGTAGTGTTACTACCTGATTATTTAGGGCTTGGCGATGACAAAGCAGCGGTACATCCATATTTACTATATCCAGTAGAAAATGCTTTAAGCGGTTTATATATGTTGGATTTGCTGCCAAAAATTCAGCCTGCACTGCGTTATAAACTAGATGGTAACAAGATTTCCCTATATCTGAGTGGCTATTCTGAGGGTGCTGCATATTCTTTATGGGCTGCCAAAATTATTCAGGATAATTCATCCTTTATTTCAACAGCTGGCTTTAAACTGACTAAAACTATACCAATTGATGGCGTCTATAATTTATCCAAAGTTACATTACCTTCAGTCTTGGCTAATATAAATGCTAAGAAAACCGCGCCTTATTTTGTTAATAATGCGTTGGTTACATCATTTGCTCGTCCGGGACTAATTGCCAATTTGCTAAATTCTTATGCTACATTTAATCATGTTGAAAGTAATGTATTTAATAAAAAATTTGCTGAGTGTCATGCTTGTTCAGTTGACGGTAAAACTTATGATATAGCAGGATTGCTGCAGGCTCCAGTAGCAGAAAAGACTAAGTATAAATTACTCTACGCTGCCGCAAAGAAATCAGCCTATTCCAATGAAAGCAACTCAATCATTAACTTGGCTGATTCCAAGATTTTAAATAGTTCTAATTTTAAAGAACAAGTAGCTTCAGCAGATATCTATAATTGGAAAGCAAATACACCAATTAGTTTTTTAAGCTATGCTTATGATTCGGTCGTTCCGCGCCTAAATTCAGAAGTTGCCTATGAAGCGATGGCAAAGCAAGGTTCCAGTTCCTTGAAAATAACGATAATCCCAAATCAAAACTTTAAAGTTGATAGTCAGATACCATTTGTTGATGTAGAGGTAGATCATCCACAAGGATTGAATTTCATGTTATTACTTGCCAGAAATCAGTTTGATGAAAGTGCTTCAGCTGTTCAGAGTTTGCAATAAAATGAGCTTAAAGAAAATTAATTTTATTAGTGTATTATTTCTTCTTGGCATTGGTATAAATTTTGATGCGATTGCGATGGAAGGGCAAACTCAGCGAAATATGATTGTTGGACAGCAATTTGAATCAAGTGAATATTACCAACCATATATTGAATCACGTAGTTATCCGTCAATTAGGCTTGATTCCAGTTTTGGTAAATTAATTTATGAATCCGAAATCGTCAACTATAAGCCCGAGAAACTTTACAATTACTATAAAAACTTTGTTTGTGATGGTATCTATCCTCATAACTGTACCCGCAATGTTGAAAATTTAAAACAGTATGCTGGATTGGATATTAGCACTGAATCAGGATTGATTAACCCCGCGATTACTAGCATCAAAGGTTATAAAGTTTACTATACCAGCGAGGCGGTTAATGGAGCTAATTCAATTTTATCTGGTGCGATATTGATCCCAATTAGTCGCGAGAAATTAAAGGGCGTAGTGATTTTTTATCATTATACTGTGCTTGACAAGCGCAATATCCCATCTAATTTTAAAACAGATTCTTTTGTTTTAAGTGGTTTAACTGCGGCAACCTTAGCCAGTGCTGGTTATGTGGTATTATTACCTGATTTGCCAGGGATGGGAGTAGCTACGCAACATGTTCATCCTTATGTAACATATCCGGAAGTAAACGCTAAGAGTGGTATTTATATGCTGCCATTATTAAAGAATATGGTTGCAGATAATGCTTTCGAACAGATTAGTGGTAAAACCAAGCTATTTATCAGCGGTTATTCCGAGGGTGCTTCTTATGCCTTATGGAGTAGTAAAATACTTGAAGAAAATCAGAACTATCTGACAACTAATGGCTTTAGGCTGCAAAAAACAGTTCCTGTTGCTGGGGCGTACAATGTTTCGCGAGTAATGTTACCTTTTATGTTTGCCAATGTTACGACGTCTGAAAGCTTACCTTATTATGTAAATAACAGCTGGGTATCGGCGTTTGCTAAACCTGGATTTTTTGCAAATACTATGAATGCATATCTGAGTTTTAATCCTGAGAGCAGTAATTTTAATCCGCAAACAGTGTATAATTCGGAGTTTATCAAATGTAGCGCTTGCAAATTAGGCGAGAGTGAGCTTACTATTTCAGAAGTATTACAAACTAATGCTAATGATTGGTATAAATATAATTTGCTTCTCGAAGCAGCTAAGGCAAATGGTTATAGCAATGGTAATAATTCAGTGCAAACATTGGCAAGTACTCACTTACTTGAGAATAATAACTTTATTAACTTGTTAAGTAACGCGGATATTTATAATTGGCAGGCACAAACGCCAGTTAGCCTCTTAGCATTTGAGTTTGACTCAATTGTACCGCGTTTATCTAGTGAAACAGCATATGTGGCGATGAATAAGCAGGGTTCTCCTCAAGTTAAAATGATTACAATACCCAATCAGGATTTTATGGTAGTGGGTTATGTACCCCTGACTGATATGGTGGTAGATCATCCACAAGGAATTCGGTTTATGTTACCGTTTGTTCGTAAAGAATTTGAGGCAGATTAATCTATGAATGCAATAATAATCAATGCTTGTTTGGGGATATTGTACCAAGCAGGGAGTGACGAAGTTTTATTAGCTTCCCGACCAGAGGGAAAAGTTTTAGCTGGACACTGGGAATTTCCTGGTGGTAAACTCGAGTCTGGCGAAGATGCGTTTACCGCATTAGCACGTGAGTTAAATGAAGAGCTTGGAATTATTGTTAAAACAGACGATATGCGCCTAATTGGCAATGTTGAACATCAATATCCACACGGACTTGCACGCCTTGACTTAATTGTCATCAAACAATGGGATGGTGATATACAGGCTCTTGAAGGGCAGCAGTTTTGTTGGTGTAATCTAAATAATAATATACGACCAGAACCATTATTACCAACTACAATGCAAATATTTGAATTAATTAAAACTATAAGATTAAACTAAGAGAGATAAACAATGCAACAATACCATGATTTATTACGTCATGTCCTTAATAATGGACAAGAGAAACACGATCGAACTGGAACTGGAACAATTTCATGTTTTGGTTACCAAATGCGTTTTGACTTAAATGCCGGATTTCCGCTAGTTACCACCAAAAAGGTTCATCTCAAATCAATCATCCATGAATTACTGTGGTTTCTACGTGGCGATACCAATATCAAATATTTAGTTGAGAATGGGGTTTCAATTTGGAATGAATGGGCGAATCCCAATGGTGAATTAGGCCCAGTTTATGGTAAACAATGGCGCAGCTGGCAAGGCGTTAATGGAGAAATTATTGATCAAATTAGTTGGGTGGTTGAAGAGATAAAATCTAATCCAGATTCACGGCGACTTATTGTATCAGCTTGGAATGTTGGTGAGCTT
>CAYIZV010000005.1:0-76287 GCA_964367915.1 uncultured Neisseria sp. | reverse complement strand
TCAATTAGTGTCATATACCAATCTTTGGTAATTAATTCGTGATGTAATTGATCTAAGCGCTCTTTAGTACCAATTGCCAGCATATTTGGTGAATTAATAAAGTCTACTGCACGTTTAATTAGTGGATCATAGAAATAGTAATCCCAAGAATGGTAACCACTAGTGCGATACAGCTCAATAATTGTGTTGCTATCTTTACCAAAAGTATAGATGTTATCTGGTCCAACTAATTCAGCAATCTCAACATTCGCCCCATCCATAGTTCCAACTGTAACGGCACCATTAAGCATGAATTTCATATTACCAGTACCGCTGGCTTCTTTTGATGCTAGTGAAATTTGCTCTGAAATATCTGCTGCTGGAATAAGTTTTTCCGCAACAGTTACGTTATAGTTTTCGACAAATACTACTTGCAGATATGGGCTAACTTCTGGATCATTATTGATTAGTTGTTGTAAACATAAAATCAAATGAATCACATGTTTAGCAATAGTGTAGGCTGGCGCAGCCTTACCACCGAAAATAACCGTTAATGGGCGACTTGGTAGTTTTCCTTCTTTGATTTCCAAATATTTATGAATAACATATAACGCGTTCATTTGCTGACGTTTATATTCATGAATCCGTTTAACCTGCACATCAAAAATAGATTGCGGATTTAGTTCAAGTCCCGCTGTAACTTTAATGTATTCAGCAAATTGTTGCTTTTTAGTTTGTTTAATAACGTCTATTTGAGCCAGTACGTTACTATCATCGGCATAATTCATTAATTTATCTAGTTCAAGTGAGTTAAATTTGAAGTCATTGCCAATAGTTTTAGCCAAGAAATCAGTTAGTTCGGTATTGGATTGCATTATCCAGCGTCTGAAAGTGATTCCATTGGTTTTATTGTTAAATTTATTCGGGTAAATATCATTAAATTGCTTTAACTCGCTATGTTTTAAAATTTCGGTGTGCAAAGCAGCAACGCCATTTACGCTAAAGCCATAATGAATATCAATTCTTGCCATGTGTACACGTCCATCATGATCAATAATATCAAGTGACGGATCGCTGTATTGAGCTTTAACTGCGGCATCAAGATATTTAATGATATTAATAATCGCAGGTGGTACAACTTTTTCTAAATAAGACAGCGGCCATTTTTCCAATGCTTCAGCCAAGATAGTATGATTAGTGTAAGCAATACTACGCTTAATAATTGCTGTGGCTTGTTCCAGTGACAAACCTTTAAGTAATAGTTGGCGGATTAATTCTGGGATTACTAGGGTAGGGTGGGTATCATTGATTTGAATAACTACGTGTTTATCCAATTCTGCGTAATCATATCCTTTGGCATCCATTTCAGCAAAAATAAGGTTCACTGCATTGCTTACCATAAAATACTGTTGGAAGATACGTAATAAATGACCAGCCTGATCACTGTCATCTGGATATAAAAACAAAGTTAGGTTTTTGGTAATATCATTTTTATCAAAAGCAATTCCATCATGAACAATTGAAGTATCAATGCCTTCAATGTCAAACAGACTTAGTTTATTAACGGAACCACGATAGCCGACTACATCAAACTCATAAAGACAAGATCTAACCGTAAAATTGGTAAACTGAATATCGTAGCTAACATCAGTCTTATTTAGCCATCCAGCATCTTCAATCCATGGATTTGGTTGTTCACTTTGCAGATTGTTGCTAAATTTTTGCTTAAATAAACCATAATGGTAATTAAGTCCGATTCCACGACCAGGGATACCTAGTGTGGCAATAGAGTCAAGAAAACATGCAGCCAAGCGTCCAAGCCCGCCATTACCTAATGATGGCTCTGGTTCGATCTCTTCAATCACACTTAATTGTTTACCATGCTCTTTGAGTAAATTATTGACATTATGGTATAAACCAAGATTTATCAGGTTATTGGAAAGCATTTTTCCAATTAGAAACTCACTGGAGATATAATAAATTTTACGTGAACCGTCTAGTTGCGGACGAGTGGGGATTTGTTGTTTTACGTATTCAAGAAGGGCGTAGTATAAATCGCGATCTGATGCGTCGCTTAGCGTACAGTTTAATTTTTTTTCTAAAGCTTGTTGAATTATATCTTTTTCCATATACTGATTTCCAAATAAAAATTCTTATTATTATCTTTTGATATTGGGTTGAGCTAATAATTTTAACACTGATACTAGTAGTTGCCAGCGCTTATTTACTACAGATGGCTACAAAACCTATGTAGCCATCTGTAACAGAAGAGATACTTGCGTAAGTAAGCAAATTTAATTACTTGACAAAGCGCACACTAAAACCAGCAAGCAACATAGAAACACCAGCTACCCCAAGCATAACAATCGCTTGTCCGCCAACTAAAGATAAAATAACGCCACCTAAAATACCCGCTGCTATTTGTGGAATAGTGATTGTGGCATTAAATATTCCCATATAAACCCCCATTTTGTCAGCTGGCAAAACTGCAGATAAAATCGCATAAGGCATTGCCAAGATTGCCGCCCAGGCAATTCCAATACCGAGCATTGAAAACAGAAGTAAGTATTTATCGTGTATGAATACCATTGATAAGAGTCCTATACCGCCAAGCATTAAGGACCACATATAGACTGATTTGCGTCCAAATTTATTGGCTAATTTAGTCATAAACATCGCATAGATTGCGGCGAATAAACTGTAAGCTGCAAAAATTACTCCGACCCAATTACCCGCTTCGTTAAATGCTGCTGAGGTCGAATCTGTAGCAGCAGTATGCCAAACATTTCCGGCAATTCCAGATGTGGTATAAACCCACATCATGAAAAGTGCAAACCATGAAAAAAACTGAACTACTCCCAATTTGATCATTGTTGGTGGGGTATCTTTTAGCAACTGCATAAATGAGGTTTTAATTTTGGGTTTATCATTATCAAGATCGTGATATTGCGCATACTCTTCTGGAGGATATTCTTTGGTGGTAAAGGCAGTCCATAAAACTGACAATAATAGGCAGCCTCCACCAAAATAAAACGACCAGATAACTGTAGGTGCTACTTTTTGACCTGTCTCAGGTACGTTGGCAACCCCAGCCCAGTTTAGAATAAATGGCAATAAAGAACCAATTACAGCTCCGACATTAATTAAGAAGCTTTGGATTGAATAACCAAGATTACGCTGTTCTTCTGATACCATATCGCCAACTAATGCTCTAAATGGCTGCATGGTGATATTAAAAGCCGTATCCATGAATAAAAGCATAAATGCGCCAAAAAATACCGGATAGATAAACGAAGCAAAATGTTCCGAGTTGGGCATAAAAAACATTGCCAATGCAGAAATAATCGCACCGAGTAGAATAAATGGAACACGCCGTCCCATTCTTGTCCAGAGCTTATCACTGGATAAGCCGACAATTGGTTGAACAATCAAGCCAGCAAATGGAGCTGCTAACCAAAAATAGCTCAAATGTTCAACATTGGCTCCCAGTGCAGATAAAATACGACTGGTATTACCGCCTTGGAGTGAATATCCGATTTGAACACCTAAAAAACCAAAACTGATATTAAATACTTGCCAGAAACTAAGCTTGGGCATTTTGAGCTTCATAAATTCTACCACCTCTTTAATGTGGGCTATTTTAAATAGCACTGTTATATTTGTGGTTGTATTTTAGCATGATTCCAGTTTCCTAAATTTATGCTTATGCTACAAACTTATGCTGCGGCGCATGATTTGAGAGATAGATAATTGTAAGTTGCAGCATCAAAAATAGTTTGTGTTATAATCAAGTTTGCGTAATGTAATAATGTGTTATCATGATTAAAAAGGATTTATTTGTGAAAGTATTAAAATTTATTTTTCTGATTTTCGCTAGTTGTTTTGTGCTACAAGGGTGCGGAACATTTAATACAGATGATCAAGAGTTAGACAGTCCAACAGTAGGTACGGCACAAACTGGTGATCCAGCAACATTTGAACATCGTAACTAGAGAGTCTATTCAGGCGTTATTAATGTTTGTAAAATTAGCTTAATTTCGTAAAGTGTTTTCAGTTAATACTGAGTGATATGAGCCTGCCATGCATCATCTATTAAGTTTTCAGTTAATGTTCTTGGGAATATTTGCAGTTGCCAATAATTTTAAATCTTTGGGAAAGTTTTTGCAAATTTCGCAGGGTTTATCTGATGTTGAACAAATTCGGCTAAGTATTAATGCAACTTTGGCATCTTTGGTGGTTATGCTTGCTGCGCTGTTTATTGGTGAGTCTTTGCTAAATTTCTTTGGGATTTCTTTAGATGCGTTTCGAGTGGCGGGAGGACTGATTCTGGCAATGCTCGGAATTGATATGATACAAGCGCGCAAACCTATTGAAGAAACCGATGATTATAATGCTTCATCTACTTATTCTAAGGTTATTCCTTCTGTAATTATTCCAATAGCGATACCTTTAACTACCGGGGCAGGAACGTTTTCGACGATAACAATTTTTGCAAATCAAGTTAGTGGCAATGATTTTTTGTATTATCAATTGTTGGCAGCTATTTTACTGCAGACTTTACTAATTTTCATCGTGTTTCGCTATTCAAGCAAGCTCTTGCATGTTATGGGTAAAACAGGAATTAGTATTTTGACCAGAGTAGTAGGGCTTTTTACTTTGGCTTTGGGCATTCAATTCATGAGTATGGGCTTAAAAATTCTTTTTCCGGGCTTGGGACTTTAGAATAAACATGGTTCGTGCAATATTCTGCATTGTAATATGGATATTATCGGCGGTATCGGCAAATGCTTCATTTTTGCTGGCAAATCCATTACTGATTGAAAATATTGCGCTGACACCGTCTTGATAGAGTTTTTGCAAATTACCGCTCATTTTTCCGCAGATAATGATGAGTGGTTTATTATGCTTTTTACAGAGTCGCGCAATTCCGCTAATAGTTTTGCCATACGTGGTTTGTTCATCTATTGCACCTTCACCACTAAATACCAAATCGCTAGCAATAATTTTTTCTTCAAGTTGACAAAGCGTGGCTACGACTTCAATTCCAGATTGGATTTTACCTTTTATCAATAATAATCCAGCCCCTAAACCTCCAGCCGCACCACCACCTGCTATGTTTGATATATCAATTCCACAATTATTAAGAATTACTTGCGCATAATTGTGCAATGCCGCCTCGAGTTGAAGTGTAGTTTCAGCTGTAGCACCTTTTTGTCGTGCAAACACGTGACTGGCACCTGATGTACCAAGGAGTGGATTATTTACATCACAGGCAATGATTAGCTCAGTGCTTTTTAGTCGTGGATCTAATTGGGATAAGTCAATGTGCTTTAATTTACTGAGGTAGATTCCACCTTGTTGTAGTGTATTACCAGAAGAATCATAAAATTTTGCACCCAATGCCTGCAGCATACCAGCACCGCCATCGTTAGTCGCGCTGCCACCAAGACCTATGATTATTTTTTTTACCTGATGCTCTAGCGCATCTTTAATCAATTCACCAACTCCATAGGTAGTCGTAAATAAA
Organism: uncultured Neisseria sp.; assembly: GCA_964367915.1. Classification (GTDB taxonomy): domain Bacteria; phylum Pseudomonadota; class Gammaproteobacteria; order Burkholderiales; family UBA11063; genus Aquella. The sequence goes on along the minus strand of CAYIZV010000005.1, from coordinate 70,781 downwards.
GGGTTACGTTCTTCTGCTTCAAGTAATTCTAATCCACTGGCTTGCGCCATTTCAATGATAGCAGTAGCTCCATTGTCAATAATCGCGTAGCTGGCAATTACTTTATTACCTATGGGATTATTAACCTCAACACTGAATAGCTTCCCATGCGCGGAGTCCAGAATTGCTTTGACAAAACCCTCACCGCCATCTGCAATAGGTAGTTTATTAATTTGTGCATTTGGAAGAATGTGCAATAATGCTTGAGTCATGTTGTTGCACACCTCACTGGCACTCATACAATCTTTAAATGAATCAGGACAAAGCAATATTTGCATTTGGTATATTTCTCGAAAAATTTAATTTCACATATAAACACTTTGAATGTCAATTATTTTTGGTTTACCCATAAATTTTTTGGTAACATACAATGAATTTCATAATCACTACCTTGATAATGTGGAGCTATTCTGCAATCCATAGTTAGGCTTAGCAATGAGTAAACATCAATTTGTTGCATAGCCTTGAGTTTCGATATTTTGGTAATCATTTCCCAAGTTGCATCTTTAATTGCTTGCATAGCTTGCGGATTTTTAGCGTAAGTTACATATTCTTTGTCATTATCTTTTGTCTGTAGTGGTGCTGGTTTTGCTGCATTTGGGTCTTTAGGAATCAGACAATAAGCACCGTTTACTTCATCTACAACCTCAGCAACAGGGCAGTTCCAGTTGTGATACATTAGTTGTTGAGCTTGGCTATAACTAACTTTACGATTTTGCATAATGAAATTAGTGGTTTGCGACTCAAGAATTGCAATTGCTTTATTGAAATCTTGGTCATAGCCAACAGTAACCCAATCAGTTGAGGTTTCAGCTAACGGCCATTCCAAGTTTTTGTTTTTAATAACATCAATTGTAATATTTAATTCAGAAAATGCAGTTTCAATCGCAGTTAAATTAACTTCGCCATTACCTTGTCCTGCATGAGAGTCTCCAGTTCCGAGTAATGCACCAGATACAAAAACAGGTAGGTATAAGTTAGTACCTTGAGTAATTGGGGGTAAATCCATATTGCCACCAAATTTTCCGGGAGGTACAGTATCAAATTGACCTGATTCTGCACGTGCGACACCAATCGTACCGGGGAATGGATGGAGTGGAACAACGATGCCGGGGGCAAATTGCATTTGCATTTTGTCAGTATCTAAATAGAAATATCGGATTTGTCCATCTGGAAACTTTTCAGGAAGAAGACCTTTGCCGGGTAAGCTATTGTTTGATGCATATGGGCGCGGCATGATTTTGTTAAAGTGAATACGAATTACGTCGCCTGGTTCTGCTCCTTCAACATATATCGGTCCAGTTATGGTGTGTGGTCCGCGTCCCGGAACTGCATTATTCATTTTTGCAACCTGATTAATGCTTACACCCGGAACAACTTGATTATCTGAGGCGGCATCAGTTTCAATTACGACACTATCACCAGATTTGATTCTTAAAACTGGCGGTTGATCTTTGTCAAAAATTCCCCATTGCGTGGTTGCTGGTGTAGCTGGGAGGAGATAAGTTGTAGCTTGATGCTTTTCTGCCACTTTTTGAGCAATCATTAGGTTTTGATTGAGCCGTCCAGGTAAAAAAGATAAACAATTCTCACTTTCACTGGCATAACAAAGCTGTGAAAAAGTTAAACCGTAGCAGCTAAAACCTAACAAAATGGCTAATTTTGAGCGCATGATATATGTCCTTTTTGTGTTCTTTGGAGTAAGCAGAAAATTTTATTGGATAGTTTATCATTAAGTATTGTGCTGTAGATGAAATATTTGCTAATAAGCGTGCTAAAATAATGTCATGTTTAAAAACTTGGATATTTAAAAATGAAAATAATTGATTTACGTAGTGATACAGTAACTAAACCCAGTACAGAAATGTTGAAGGTAATGATGAATGCTCCTGTAGGTGATGATGTTTTTGGCGAAGACCCTACAGTTAATTCGCTTGAACAGAAAATTGCCGAGCAAAGTGGTATGGCAGCAGCTGTTTTTGCGCCAACAGGTACCCAGACAAATTTGCTCGGATTGTTAGCTCATTGTGGTCGTGGTGATGAGTATATTGTAGGGCAGACAGCACATACCTATATGTGGGAGGGTGGTGGAGCTGCAGTTTTGGGTAGCATTCAACCGCAACCGCTGGATTTTAATCCTGACGGCACACTGGATTTGGAAAAAGTATATCTTGCCATTAAACCTGATGATGCTCACCACGCAAGAACTAAGTTACTGTGTCTCGAAAATACTACTGGTGGCAAGGTATTACCTTTAGATTATCTAGAGCAGATTCCGCAATTTTGCCGCGAAAATAAACTTGCCAGTCATTTAGATGGAGCTCGGGTGTTTAATGCTGCAGTTAAACTTGGTATTGATTTGCAGACAATTACTAAAAATTTTGATTCGGTATCAATTTGCTTGTCCAAAGGTCTTGGTACGCCAATGGGGTCAGTACTTTGTGGGTCTGCTGAACTAATCAAAGAAGCACGTAAGTGGCGTAAAATGCTCGGTGGCGGTATGCGTCAGGCTGGAATTATGGCAGCAGCTGGAATATATGCATTGGAGCATAATATTGAGCGGCTGGCAGAAGATCACAGCAACGCAGAGCTATTGGCTCATGAGCTGGCTCAAATTGATGAAATTGAAGTAGTTGCAGTTAATACAAATATTGTGTTTATTAAAGCAGCGATTCGGTATTCTGAACTCAGAGCTTCATTATTTGAGCAAGGTATTGTTTTGCCTAAGGCTGCGAATAAAGCTGGTTTACTCCGTTTGGCAACTCATTTAGATATTAGTAAGCCTGATATAACAAAAGTTGTTGCAGCAATTAAGCATTTCTATCATGGGTAATTAAAATGAATGAGCCTCAATTTAATGATCAAGATGAGCAACTTTACGAGGCTCCAGAACCGCTATTAGCTAAAATATTTCGAATTAGTGCAGAATTACTTATTCTGATTGTTTTAGCTGGGGGGTGCTACTTTTTAATTAAAATTGGCTATAACTATTATTTACATGGTACATTTTTTATCACACCAAATCAGAATATTGTGACTAACGCACCAACTATTCAAAACGCTAAGCCTGTTGCAAAAGGTGTTGAAAATCAGGTTCAACCTGCTCAAACTCCAAGTAAATTACTAACTAGTCAAATAGTTACGCAGAATAAAGCCAAAATTAAGTTAAGGACGGTTAAAAATGATGATGTTATTATCGTTGATAATACTCCATCAGAAACTATTGTTAAAAATCAGACCCCATCTACGAATGAAAATAGTCTGTCTTTAAACTTGCCACAATTAGCCAGTAAGCTGGATTTATATGTAAAGTTAAATAGTAAACAAATAAACAACCTCGATGTTAGTCTGGCAAAATTTCAAGAAAAATTCAACCATCAGGTGGTATTATCTGTTAAAGCCAAAGGTGCGAAATTATTACTAAATAAATATGAAGTAGTAAATAGTAAATCAGTTGGTTATCAATGGTATATCTACCCGTTGCAAGATGTGAAAGATATGTTTGTTATACTGGGCTATAATAGTAATGTACATCAGATTGCAAGTGTTAAATTAGTGCTTAATCAAGCTCGTCTGTCTGCTCCAGAGCTTAATACTAAAATGGAATTGTTTCAGGAACTGAGCTTTATCACCGCACGAAGTTCACAACGAGCAGCCTCTGCTGAACTTTATCGGCATAAGATTGAGGATTTATTTAACACATTAAATTCAAAGAAACCTGCTCTTATTCCGCTGGGTCACGCCCGCGCGAGCTTGCAACAATGGAAATCTGAACAAGTTTTAGTTTTTAGTATTGATTCTTAAATATATCTCTACATTAAATCAATTATGGCATTTGCCGCCATTAAAGTTGGTGAAATCACATCTGTCGCGCCATTTTGTTTGGCAACAGCAAAATTTTCCTCATAAAGCACTCGAACCACGATTTTAAAATCAGCGTTGAATTGTTTCTTTAAGCGATCAGCATTAACCGCCGCTAAAATATTTTCACTATCCAGATCAGATGAAGCAATTACCATTTTACAATGTTCGACATTAGCTTTAATCAAACTTTCTAACCGATTAGGAACACTAACGTATAGAAAATTTCCTTCTTTCTCGCTATTCAGTTCATGATGTTGTGTATTATCCAAAAGAATAAAAGGAGTTTGGTTTTGAATAAATTTATTGATGAGCAACTCGGTAATTACACTGTAACCACAAAGTACAATATGGTTTTTCATTTTAATTTTCCCACCTTGAATTTTGTAAATGATTTTTTGAACTCGATTAACTACCTGATAAATAATGAATGATCCAAACATCGCAAAGCTACTTAAGCCAAAGGCGACCATACTAACTACGAAGTCTTTACTACTATTTGTGATAGGGCTAATGTTATTATCACCGACAGTAGCATAGGTTACAACTGTATAATAAAAAGCATCATGAAGTGAGTTTATTCCTCTGAATTGATGACGAAGTAGATAACAACCAAGTGTTCCATAAGCTATTACCCATAAAAATGCGGAGATAAAAATTAACTGCGACAAATTTATTTTATCAAGCAGCCATGATAAAAAGTTCTTTTTACGTCTCATTTATACGCTTTTCACCATTGAAAAAATATACGGGTCATGTAAATTTACTTAACTCAGATTAATAATCTAACATTTCTATATTATTTGTCATTATAACGAACGAGCGTAAATATAGCATATTTAGGATAGGTCTGCCAATATAGTCGGCTTTGTTATTGTCTTTGTTTGCCAACCCTAATGCGACAAATAAAACCATATAAAAAATAATGATAATTCGCTATTTAGTGTTATAATTGCTCATTGAATACTAAATACGGTGGCTATGGTGAAATATTATAATTGTGATGTGATTCTTAGCGATGTACCAAATGAGATAAGTTTAGCTTTTGCTATTGCTGGCTGCAAGCTTGGCTGCAGAAAATGTTTTTGGCAGGATTTGCAAGATACACCAAGTTATGAGCTAGATGATAAGTTGTTTTCTGAGAAATTAGCGAAGTATCGCGATTTTATCAGCTGTGTTTTATTTTACGGCGGTGAATGGCATCCTCTGGAGTTAATTGCTAAATTAAAAATAGCTAAGCGTAAAGGTTTAAAAACCTGCCTTTATACAGGTAGACAAATTATTGCTAACGAAATTTATCAATATCTCGATTTTATTAAAACTGGTGCTTATCGCGAAGATCTGGGTGGTCTAACTAGTCCAATAACCAATCAAAAATTTATTAATTTAACTACTGGCAAAGATTTAACGCACTTATTTCAACGTATATTACCAACTTCAAGGAAGACAGCATGAGTTTATTTATGGAGCTTAGCCTAGAGCAGCTAGGTGCAAAATTAAAGTTTATCAATAACTATATCCAGCCAACTAATGCAGCTGATGTGTCTTTAGTGGATGCAAATGCTAATATTGTGCAAAAAAATGTTGCAACTTTGGCACAGGAAATCCACAAAGATATTAATGTTCAACTTAATCGGGCTTTGATGACTGATAAAATCAGTGAGCTATTTGGCATAGAGCTTGCGGAAGAATATATTCGCCAACTCGAAAATCACGAAATATATAAACATGATGAGACGCATCCATTTTTCCCTTATTGTGCATCGATTACCATGTACCCATTCTTGCTTAATGGCTTGACTACTTTAGGTGGCGAATCCTTAGCATCGAAACATTTGGATAGCTTTTGTGGCTCATTTGTTAATTTGGTTTTTGCTGTTTCATCACAATTTGCCGGGGCTTGCGGAACACCCGAGTTTTTATTATATTTTGATTATTTTGCGCGCTTGGATTATGGTGACAATTATTTACGAAACCATAAATCAGAAGTTGAGAATCATTTACAGCATGTGGTTTATGCTTTAAATCAACCTGCAGCAGCACGTGGATACCAAAGTATTTTTTGGAATATCTCAATTTTTGATAATAATTTTCTAAGCTCTTTATTTGCGGATTTTATTTTTCCAGACGGTACACGTCCTGATTTTGCTTCGGTGATGGATTTGGAGGAGTTTTTTCTAAGTTGGTTTAATCAGGAGCGAACTAAAGCTATTTTGACTTTTCCGGTAGTAACAGTGGCGATGCTAACTCAAAATAATCAGCCCAAGGATAATCAATTTGCAAAAATGTGTGCCAAACAAATGCACGAGGGTAATTCATTTTTTATCTATATGTCAGAGAGTGTGGATAGTTTAAGTTCATGCTGTCGTTTGCGCAATGAACTGACTGATAATACGTTTTCAAATACTTCTGGTGCTGGTGGTGTTGCAACTGGTTCAATTAATGTAATTACCTTGAATATGAATCGACTAGTATTGGAGAAACGTGATTTGCTAACTGAGATTAACAAAATTCATAAATATCATGTTGCTTATCGTAAAATAGTGGAAGATTTCTTAAATGCTAATCTTTTGCCTGTATATTCAGCTGGTTACATAAATATTAATAAGCAGTTTTTAACTATTGGCATCAATGGAATGCTTGAAGCTGCTGAATCTATGGGGATTACTCCAGGTAATAATTCCGAGTATATTCAATTTTTAAAACAACAGTTAAAAATCATTTATGATGCAAATCGCGCTGCGCGCCAAGAGTATGGCTATTTATTTAATACTGAATTTGTACCAGCTGAGAATTTAGGTGTAAAAAATGCTAAGTGGGACAAACAATCAGGGTATCGGGTAAATCGTGATTGTTATAATAGCTATTTTTATCCGGTAGAAGATGACAAGGTTAATGTTGTTGACAAATTTATCTTGCATGGACGTGAAATTACGCAGTATCTCGACGGTGGTTCGGCATTGCATCTTAATACCGATGGTTATTTAACTGTAGAAGGGTATTTGAAGTTGTTTAATCTAGCGGCTAAAACTGGATGCAACTATTGGACGACTAATGTCAAAGTGACATATTGTTGTGATTGCGGTACGATTGATAAATTAACGCTTGATTATTGCCCGCAATGCTCATCTAAAAATGTACGGCATGCAACGCGTGTGATTGGTTATTTAAAACTGATTGATAACTTTAGTAAAGAGCGCCGAATTGAAGAAAGGATGCGACATTATCATCCCATGTCTTAGAGCTTAACTTCTTGCGCTTTGCCACTGAGATAGGTAAATTTAGTTCGCTGATTTTATTGACATAATTGGGCTGAGTATTACCTAGTGGGATGTATTAATGGCAGCTTAGATTAAATTAAACTGCCAAAGTTTAGTGTCAGATATTACAGATAGTGTTAATAATGAGGTGACAATTAATCCAGCATACGGTGTGATACTCCAGATTGTTCATCTTTGATTTGCAAAATATTAAATAAATAATTACGATAATGAACGGTTGCTTCACGAAGGATGAGTTGATTACCTATCCCACGAAAAACTAATAGCGCCCCTTGAAATGAAACTAACCAAAACCGAGCCAAAGACTCTGAGTCTACACTTAAAGATTTTTCTCTTGCTACTTCACTTATCAAGTTACTTAATTCAATTACCGTCGGAGCAAATGCTTGACCGATCAATGCTTGCAAATCGGTATTAGAATATGCTAATTCCTGAGCACAGATCCCAATTACACACCCGTTAAATTTAGAATGCTCCGGTAAAAGCAAGTAATTATCAAAAAATTCCCACAACCTTTCCTGAGCTGATAACGCCAAATCTGATCGTAAGGAGCTCAATGATTGCTGCATTTTCAATGAAAACCGCAAAATGCTTTGTTTAATTAAATCATCTTTAGATTTAAAATAGTGAAAAAAAGCGCCTTTAGTCAGTCCTGTCGCCTGACAAATAGCATTCAAGGAAGTTGCTGTGGCACCTTTTTGCATAATCAAATCTATTGATGCATCAATAATTGTATCTTTAGTAGTAGTCATATTTGAACTGCGTGCTCCTGTATTTTTATAAATTCCTGCGACCCATTATAGCGTCTAAATAAAAATCCAAATGAGTATATTCTGCTGAGACAGAATTATATCACCCAACTTAAAATTACAACACACAATCACCAAGATTATCTTAGCAACCGGATACTAAACTAGCAAGTAGATGTCAATTTAATTAGCTAAGCATCCTGTCTACCGATTTACTCAATTGTTTTAAAATGAAATCTGGTGCAATTCGGCTCATCATTTTAAGCAGGTTGCTTTGACCTGGTCGGATTTCCCAGCGATCTTTTTTTATGCCATCAACTGCGATCTTTACCATGTCTTCCACTACCATAATCGAACTTTCCTTCATATCTTCTTCACTAAAGTTCCCGAGAAGTTCGGTTTTAGTGGCAGGTGGTGCAAGTTCAAAAACTTTTACCTTGGTGTTTTTGAGTTGGGAGCGTAATGACAACGTATATGAGTGAAGCCCCGCCTTGGTCGCACAGTAAACCGGAAAAATAGGCAACGGAACAAATGCAAGTGCTGAGGTTACATTGATAATTGCTGCCTCAGATCTGGTTTTAAGGTGCGGCAAAAACTGTCTCACCATTCTTATAGGACCGTTGAGATTAATTTCCATCTCTTGCGTCAGATCACTCAAACTTCCTGTTGTATCGTGAAGATTGATTTTCTTCATGATGCCGGCATTGTTGATCAGAATGTTTAAGTCAGGAAATTGTTTTGTAACTTGTTCGTATAACTCAACAATTGCTTTAGAGTCACTCACGTCACTTTGAATTGTATGGATATTTGGAAAAGTTTGCTTTGCACGTTCCAATTTTTGTAAATCACGCCCAGTAACAATGATGGTATTATCAAGCTCATTTAGTTGCTTGATAAATTCAAAGCCAATTCCACTTGTACCACCTGTGATTAAAATCGTATTCTTTGTCATTTTCATAAAACACCTCCAATATAAATTTTCACCCGAACTAGGGACTTATCTGACTTTTAGACTGTTACTAAAATCTAGAAACGTTGATTCCTAAATTTTCCACAATTTTTTTATCGCTTAATAACTAGCATAATAATTTTTTTCATAGGTAGATACTCCTTTCTATGGATAGTTTGTTCCATATTCATTAGGGGGCTTTAGTATATTAACTAAATGAATTTATTAATGACCCATATGCGGTGTAGCATTAGGATCAGGACGCTTCAGGAGTAATGGCATCCAGCATAAGACAATAAGCCCAATTCCAGTCAAATAAAACATATCAAGATAAGATTGTAATATAGAGGCCTGGCGCACAAAAAGAGCGCTTCCCTGAATTGGTACCTCAGCAAACGGCGTACCAATTAGATTTTGTGACCAATAACGAAATCCAGTCGCATAGTAGGAAATTTTTGTTCCGAGGTCATTCCAGACTACTTGCTGATTGCGACTAATCAATGTTGCAGCAATTGCAGCACCAATCGAACTGGAAAAATTACGCGCAAAATTAAATACTCCTGAGCAATCAGCACTTTCTGCATCAGGAACACCAATATAAGTAATCGACATCAATGGGACAAAAACACCTATCATACCAAACCCCTGCATGATCATCAATAAAATAATCAAAGTATAATTTGGTGTGGTGCTCATAAAACCAGTGGCAAAAGAAGCAAACCCTGTCAAGATTATGGCGAAGATCATGAGCACTCTAGCATCAATTTTTTTACTAAGCAGCATATATATTGGAGCACCAATAACTGCCGCTACACCACGTGGTGCCTGTAGGTAACCAGCAGTATCGACTGGCATCCCGTAAACATTCTGTAACATTGCGGAGAAATAAGTTAGTCCACTAGATAAAAGTGCAAAAAATAAGAATATAACAAAACAAGAAAATACAAAATTAAAGTTACTAAATATTCTAAAATTTACCACAGAGGAACCAAGTAATCCACGCCAAATAAAAAAACTAATAGATATGATCGCAGTAACCAGAAAGCTTATCATCTCAAAAGACTCAAACCAATTATTAGTATTACCTTCATCAATAAAATATTCAAGACAACCAAGTCCAATTACCATAAATGCGAAGCTGACATAGTCAATATTTATTTCTTTTTTGACATCTTTATCCATAAAAATAAAGATGAGTATAAAGCTCAGAATACAAATTGGTATATTCACATAAAATATCCAGCTCCAGCTCATATGCTGAACTATATACCCCCCCATAATTGGCCCAATGATTGGTCCAAGAACTATACATATAGTGATTATTCCCATCATCGTCGGCTGCTCTTGTTCTGAATATTTTTCAACCACATAAGCTTGCGCAAGTGCTGGTAAAAATGCACCGCCAACCCCTTGGAAAATTCGATAAATAATCATCTGTGGTAAGCTTGTTGCTGTTCCACACAATATTGATGAAATGCCAAAGAGAAGAATCGACAATAAAGCAATATTTTTTATTCCATACTTGGTTGTTATTAGACCTGTCAAAGGAATACATATTGCCGCAGCTACAATATAACTAGTCATAGTTAGTGAAACATTGTTAATATTGGCACCTAAAGCGCCCATTAGATCAGGAATAACAACAGCAACAATGGCAAAATCAATAATCTCAACTAGTGCTAGCAAACTTAATGCATAGGTAACAATTGTTCGGCGCTCTGTCCACATACTCATACTTTAAAACCTTCAAAAATTAATCGCGTTAATAAATATTAATCTGTAAGTTGTTACTGATTTATATATCATGACTATCATTAAATTTTTTGATCTGAGTCAGTGAACTTTCAGCTAAATAGCCACCACCGAGTACCTGATAGAGATTGACAATACTATTCATTTGCTGTATTTTCACTTGATTGAGATTAATTAAAGCATAATCAATATTTAATTTCATTTCAACCGTATAAGAATATGCTGCTGCTCCCTGTTGGTACTGATTCATTGCTAAACGGTATAACTCCTGTGCTTTGGTCAATGCCAACTGTTGCTGTAATTCTATTTTATTCAGACTGTCATTATTAGATAAGCCATTGTCAACTTGTGCGAATGCATTACGTACTGTTTGTACATAATTGTAATATGTTGAATAATAACCAGCTTTAGCTTTATCTTTTTCGGCATACAAACCCATGTTAAACAATGGCATACCAGCACCTAGTTGTCCAAGCCAGAAATCACCACCAGCATTGAATAGATTACTTAACTGTAGAGAACCTTGACCTAGCATTCCGGTCAGATTAATTGTCGGGAAAAACATCGCAGTCACTGCACCAATATTGGCGTTGGCAACCTGCAACTGGTATTCCGCTGCCATTACATCAGGACGTGTTTTAAGTACATCCGAAGGTAAATTTACTGGGATTATTTCTTTGGTATTGATCTCGTCAATGCTCTTTACCGTCTTGATTTTATCGGGATTGTTGTTAGTTAATACTTGCAAAGCATTTTCAGTTTGCGTTATAGCATCCTTAATACTTGGAATTTTAGCCTGCAAACCAGCAATATATTGGTCAATTCCAGTTGAGTTAAATTTTGAGGTACTACCCATTTGATATTGAATCAAACTATATTTGCGCATTTCCTCGGCATCACTTAATAATTGTTCCTGCAAAATCAATTGTTGCTTAAGCCCAAGCAAGTAAAAATAACTGCCAGAAAGCTGAGAGATTACTCCCAGGCGCACAGCATTTCTAGCCTGTTCTTGCACTGCTAGATTGCCTCTAGCAATTTGTCCTTGTTTAATCTCTTCGAAAACATTCAAGGTATAAGTCGGTATAAAACCTACCGCATAACCATCAAAACTCTGTGGGTTATTGGGTGACAACGCACTTAATTGTGGAGTAGCACTCATATTTTGGAAGCCTGAATTAAATACCTGACCAGCAAACCCAACTCCACCGGCATTCATAGTTGGCAACCAATCCATGTTAGCTTTACTAAGTGAAGCTTTAGCTTGTAAAACATTACCCATTGCAATTTGCAAACTGTTATTATTAGTTAGAGCACTTTCAATTAACTGGTTCAATACCGGATCATTGAACTTACGCCACCATGCCTGTTCCGCCAAATTGAAGCTTTCAACTTTAGTTGTAGCTGATGAATTATTCCAATAACTAGGTACTGTAAGCACTGGCTTTTCATAACTAGGTCCCAACAGTCCACAACCATTAATTAAAACCGCTAGCGAAGTTAGTAATAATAAATTCTTTTTCATATATCCTACCTTAGTTATTAGTATCAATGGTTACATTACTACTGGCACCAACACGCAGTGGGAAATTCTGATCATCTTGCAATGCTACCCGCACCGTAAAGCGTTGAGTAACTTTGACCCAGTTTCCAGTAGCATTTTGGGCTGGTAATAGCGAAAAAGTATCCCCGCTCGCATGACTAATACTTTGAACTGTTCCATGATATTTATGATTGTACATATCTAGTTCAACGGTTGCTTGTTGTCCTTGCTTGATTCGTTTTAACTGAGTTTCTTTAAAGTTTACATCTACCCACCAGCTGCTACTATCGACCAGCCCAAACATTTTTTGCCCGGCCTGAACTAATTCACCATTTTGTAAATTAAAATCGCTGACATAACCATTTATTGGTGAACGCAGTTCAGTATAACCATTACGGTTGTTAGCATCTTCTACTCCTGTTTTAGCCAAATCAACCTGAGTTGTTGTAGCTAAATATTGGGTTTTAGCTTGCTGCAACGTAACATTAGCCTGTTCTAATGCCTGCTTAGCCACAGTTGACTGGTTGATATATTTTTGCATATCCTGCAATGAACCAGATTGCTGATTATATAGATTGGTATAGCGAGTTGCCAATTGTTGTGCAAATTCATAATCTGATTTAGCTCTAACGACTCCTGCCTCAGCAGTGGTAATTTGCTGCTTAGCCGTATTAGCTTGCTGTGACGCTAGTATTAAATCTTGTTTAGCTTTGGTTAAAGCCAATGCATAGTCCTGTGGATCAATAGTAATTAGTAGATCCCCTTTATGCACTTGCTGATTATTTTTAACATAAATATTTTGAATATATCCACCAACTTTAGGAGCTACGTTTACTAGATTGGCATTAACATAGGCATTGTCAGTACTTGGATAAACCTGATTATAATGATAATATCCATAAACTCCTGCTGCGGCAACTGCAACAACACCAATACCAATAAATAAATGTTTATTACTACGCTTTTTTACTATTGTCATGAAAACTTCCCTTAAATTAATCAAGCTTTGTTTTGTCTTTCGACTTGATTTAATACTCACTTATATCTAAGTTAATAATTTGTGTTGACAAACTTATAATAAATAAGAAGTTATAATTAAATGAGAATTAAACTCAAATCGCTCATTAACATACACACCGGTTGGTATGTTAATGAGCGATTGTAAGGTAACTTATTATAATTTGTCAAGTTTTATGCAGCAGCCTACTAAATCTCAAACTTAGCAACAATAAAATATGCTAAAATAAATCGTTCTTAAATCTTTGGATTAAATATTGTATGAATAAACTACATCTAACTCGCAAATATGGTGCTCTTAAAGGCGCTTTTATGTCACAAGTTTGGAATGATTAAAAAGGGATCACTATGTCAAATATAACTCAACTAATACACTACATCTTAATGATTATTCCCGTCACAAAGCGTTATAAGCAACGTCAATAAATTTCAAAAATATACTTGGTTCTTAATAAAATTTAGCAACATATTATTTTTATTCAGTATTTACAGTGTGTTACTGAAATGTTGCTGTACTATGCGTAACTCTATTTATTTTACATGGTGAGGAATGAAATGGCTCAATTAGAAAAAAAATTAAAAGCACGCCATATTAACATGATTGCAATTGGTGGCTCAATTGGAACGGGGATTTTTTTAGCCAGTGGTTATTCAATTTTTATTGGTGGACCGGGTGGTGCGTTATTTGCCTACGCATTAATGGCGGTAATTGTCTATTTTTTAATGACTAGTTTAGGTGAAATGAGTACCTATAAGCCAAGCTCAGGGTCATTTTGTGACTATTCTACAACATATGTTGGCAAGTCATTTGGTTTTGCGATGAGTTATAACTATTGGTTTAATTGGGCAATTACCATTGCTGCGGAGATATCGGCAGCGGCATTAGTTATGAGTTATTGGTTTCCTCATGTTAATCCGGTCTATTTTTCACTGGCTTTTTTCAGTATGATTTTTTTGGTAAATTTATTTTCGGTTAAAGTATACGGTGAAATCGAATATTGGTTATCATTTTTAAAAGTTGGTGTAATCATCGTCTTTATTATTTTAGGCGCATTTACTATTTTTCAACAGCCACATTTTGGAACGCAAAATTGGCATATTCAAGATGCACCATTTCATAGTGGATGGTATGGGTTTATCTCAGTTTTCTTATTTGCCGGTTTTTCATTTCAGGGAACTGAATTAATCGGGGTTGCATCTGGTGAAACTAAAGATCCAGAAGTTACTATTCCTAAATCCATCAAACTGGTATTTTGGCGTTTGACATTATTTTATGTGCTGTCAATTGGTGTGATAAGCTTATTATTACCATTTAATGATCCTAAACTAGCAGATCAAAACAATATTTCAACTAGTCCATATACCTTGATTTTTCATAAGTTTGCTGGTATGTATGCTGCTGATGCAATGAATTTTATTATCTTGGTAGCGCTTATTTCTGCGGCAAATGCCAGCATGTATTCTTCAAGCCGCATCTTATGGTATATGGGGCAGCATGGGCAAACCCCGGCTATCTTTAAACACTTTAATAGCAAAGGTGTTCCAATTCCTGCTTTAATCGCAACTGCGCTGATTGGTTCACTGGTATTTATTTCATCGTTTATTGGCAATGGAACTTTTTTTAGCTATATAGTGCAGATTTCTTCTTTATGTGGATTTATTGCTTGGTTTGGGATCGCTTTAAGTCATTATCAATTCAGACGTAAATTTTTGCCAGCATTGGGTGGGCTTTCAATTCTTAAATATCGTGCCAAATTTTATCCTTGGGCACAGATTATTTCGATGCTAGTGATTGTGATAATTGTTGCTGCACAATTTATTACTCTGGGTGAGCATTATGGTCTGTGGGATTTTATAATGATTTACTCCTCAGTGATCTTATTCGCAGCTATTTATCTTGGGCATAAAATTTATACCGTACGTAAGAATAAGGTTCTTTAATGCGGATTAGTATAATTAATATTGCCAATAAAATGCCAGCATGGGTAGTTAGTGCTTGTAATGAATACCTTAAGCGGATTAATCACGGGAAGTATAGTTGTCAGATAATTGAAATTAAAGCGGACAAGAATGCAAATAAAAGCGCCATAGAAAATATGGCGCTGGAAGCTAAAAAAATTGAAGATGCTATTCCTCGCGATAGCTTTATAATTGCGCTTGATGAGCGCGGTAAAATGTACGATAGTATTCAATTTGCAAATTTTTTAGAGCGTAGCGCCTTGTCTGTTCCATCACTATGTTTTATCATCGGTGGTGCTGATGGTATTCATCCTGATTTGCGAGCTAAAGCACATGCCAGAATTAGTTTATCAACAATGGTGTTTCCGCATGCTTTGGTACGGGTAATTATCTTGGAGCAAATTTATCGGGCTATCTCGATACTGGAGCACCATCCATACCATCGGGAATAGCCTCTGATGACAATTAATTTATACTATAGTGATGATACTTTGCGTGCACAGGCTCTGGAGCTAGCTGCAATTGTTCCTGATGCTCAAATACTGCCAGCTGATTCGACAGTAGGTAGGGGCGAGCTGCATTTGTTGCTAAATCATGAATCTCTAATGGTAGTTTCACAGTTATTTAAGCCATTTAATGTTTCCTCTTTTTACCATGAGTTTATTGCTAAACGAAAACCAGGTTTAAATCGTGAAATTTTACTGCAGGCGATTAATCTAAAATCTAGCATTAGCGAGCCTATAAGAGTATTGGATTTGACTGCTGGTTTAGGGCGTGATTCTATTCTTATGGCGCTATCTGGCTTTATGGTTACGATGCTTGAGAATAATCCCTATCTGGCAATTATACTTAATTACCTCTCAATCAATTTTCATACTCAATTGAAATTAACAGTACACTATATTAGTAATAATGAGTATTTACAAACAAATAGTCAGAAGTATCATGTAATTTATTTTGACCCTATGTTTGCGGATGGTAAAAATTCCTTGGCAAAAAAAGATATGCAACTAATTGATTTAATGATTAAATCAGTGGGTAACGTTGCCAATGTAGATAATGAGAGTATATTCAATCTGGCACGTGCCCACTGCTTACATAAACTGGTGGTAAAGCGTGATAATAAACAGCAATGTGTTATTTCTAAACCTGATCCAACCTATGCTAAATCTGGAAAGACGATTCGTTTCGATGTCTACCAAAGCAATTTGGCAAAAGTTTGCGGATAGATTTTACAATTTACATGTAAGGTGCTAAAATAACGATTATCACATTTTTAAAAGGTGTTTTTGATGAAAAAACTATTCCTGTCATTATTGGTTTTAGGTGTCGGTTCAGCATTTGCTGCTTCAGCAGCGGCACAGGCAGCGGAACAACAAGCGATGACTGATTGCTTGAAAACTAAAACGCAAACAGAATGTAACGCGGCTCAGGCTGCTGCACAAAAAGCTGCGGCTGAAGCTAAAAGCAAAGCTACGGCTGCTAACTAAAGATTATGAGCAATAAAAAGTTATTACACTCTCAAGAGTTTGCAATTCGCTGGGGCGATATGGACGCTTACGGACATCTGAATAATACCAGTTATTTTTTATATGTTCAAGAAGCTCGTTTTGAATTACTTCGTGCATATAATTTAGACTATTCTGCATCAGCTGACAATGCACCAATTTTGCTAGATACTTCATTTAATTTTAAAAAACAGGTGACTTATCCTGAGACTATTCTAATTGAAACTTATCTGGTTAATGTTGATCGGAAAAAAGTTTATATGGAACAAATTATGAAGTCCGCGAATGATCTGGATATTGTTTATGGTACGTGCACATCACTGATTATGTGGTATGATTTTAAAAATAAAGTTACGGTTCTGCCACCAGAGGCAATCCACCATTTATAGTTATTTTGCAAAGTTATATAATAGAGTTTTTTTACCCTGTATTTATTTAAATTTAATCATGTTTATAAGGATTTCAAATGAAAAAATTATTAGTTGTATTATTGGCTGCTTCTAGTCTTGCTTATGCTGCAAATTCTTCAGCACCTGCAGCTGGCGGTGATTGTAGCAGTATTGCTCAAAAAGTTACTGATAAACTAGCCAGCCATAATCGTACTGAAGTTACACTTAACTACTCAGCAGATCAAGCCGCTAAAGCTAAAACCTGTCAGGCAGCAATTTTAGCCAAAAATAGTGCATTGAAAGTTAATCTGAACCAAGTATCAGGTAGCAATGTATTTAAATTCTCTAAATAAGCTGCTGTAGTACATCAGCAACGTCATACGGGGTGGCTACGTGAAATTCGGCGTATGTGTCGGGTAAGTAGTCACCCACCTTTATTTTTACAACTTCACTTAGCTCCGGGTGCTCAACCAGTGGTAAATCATTGCGATCATTAAAAACAAATGCCACTTCACTGGGGTGCAGATTTAACATAGTAAGTAGTTTACTGCAAGTGCTGCCTTTATTTACTCCATGCGCGGTTAAATCAATATTACGCTCATTTTGATGCCAACTCAGACCTTCTAACTTTATATCCTGCAAGACGCGAATAAATATTTTAGTTGGTTGATTTTCTTTTGCCCACGAGCGGTAAACGGCGATGTCTGAGGTTGCCTGTGCGCTATTAAACTGTGGGCGTTGTGACCAATGCTCAATTTGTTGGCTGTAAATATAGCTACGCTTTTCGTCCAGATAATAATAAAGAAAGTCTACTTTCTGCAAATCAAGCTGACTAAAGAATAAGTCTATTTCATCATGCGAAATAAAGAAATCAGCAATACTTTCACCATTTTGATTAACTAAACGTGATCCGCCATCGACGATGTGTGGCACATCGGTACTCAAGTAATCAATAATAGGTAAACGACGTAATAAATCTAAACTTCTACCTGTTGCCATGATCCATTTTACTTGTGGATTAGCAATAATCAGCTCGCGTAGATTATCAGGTAATATTCCATCATGCGTGATGGTTGAACCATCACCATCCATAATTACGGCTTTAAGTTTTTTCATAATGCATACTCCATAATTAGCGGTGCGTGATCAGAGAATTTTTGTTCTTTATAAATTTGCGCACCAAGTAATTTATCCTTTAATGAATTTGAGATTATATGATAATCAATTCGCCACCCAACATCTTTGGCATAAGCCTGTCCTCGGTTGGACCACCAAGTGTAGCCAGGTTCCTCAGGGTAGAGCGTTCGCCATCCATCCATATATCCATGATTAAACAGTTCAGTTAACCAAGTGCGCTCTTCTGGTAAAAAGCCTGAATTTTTAAGATTGCCTTTCCAGTTCTTGAGGTCAATCTCCTGATGAGCTATATTCCAGTCTCCACAAATAATATAATCTCTGAGTTGCACATTTTGTTTTAATAGTGGTAAATAATAATCCATAAAGCGAAATTTTTTCTGCTGCTTATCTTCACCACTTGAGCCAGATGGTAAGTATAATGAGATTACACTAAGGTTACCATATTGAAATTCGAGGTAACGCCCCTCGCTATCTATTTCAGGATTATTTAGTCCAACAATAACATTATCTGGCTTGATTTTTGCCATAATGGCAACGCCACTATAACCTTTTTTTTCTGCCGGATGAAACTCACAGTGATAACCAGCAAAATTAAGCAATTCAACTGGAATCACACTCATATCTGCCTTGATTTCCTGTAGGCAAATTATATCCGCATCAACTTGGGTTAGCCATTCAAAAAAACCTTTATTTTGCGCCGAACGGATACCGTTTAGATTCGCACTAATTATTTTCATATATCTGTCCTTTAGATGTCTGCAAAAAAACTCAAATATACTCGTAGTATTTGATTTAGAAGCTTGTGGCTGCTGCATATGCTGAAGCCCATGCCCATTGAAAATTATATCCCCCCAAATGTCCAGTTACATCAACTACTTCACCGATAAAATAGAGTCCATCTACATTATTTGCCATCATGGTTTTAGAATTAAGCTCTGCAGTTGCAACACCGCCACGGGTAACTTCTGCCTTTTTATAACCTTCAGTACCACTAGGTGTGAGTGTGAAGTGGTGGATTAATTGTTCAAGATTATTAATTTGTGATTTATTTAACTGGCTTAAAGGAACATCACATTTTAATAAACCGCATAAACTTTCTGCCATGCGGCTTGAGAAATAACTGGCAAGAAAATTGCTCAATAGTTTATTTGAACTACGATTATTTGCTATTTCATCGCTGATATTCAAATTTGGTAGTAAATTAAGTTTTAATTTATCACCGGGATGCCAATAAGAGGAAATTTGCAAGATTGCTGGACCGCTTAATCCGCGATGAGTAAATAAACTATTTTCACGAAAACTAATTTTTCCAATGGAGGTTTCACTATCAAAAGAAATACCGGCAAGTGACTTAAACTCGTTAAGTTGTCGCGGTTGCAGACACAGTGGAACTAAGGCTGGTGCAGTTGGAATGATTGCCAGTCCAAATTGTTCAGCAATTTGATACCCAAAAGGTGTTGCACCAATTTGTGGTATGGCTAATCCACCCGTAGCAATCACTAGTTTTTCAGAATCAAATTTGCCATGAGTCGTTGTTAGGCTAAATCCACGTGCTGTTTTGTTGATGTTTTGAACAGATACTCCCATCAAACGCAAAACATTAGATTCACTGCATAGAAAATCGAGTAGGTCAATAATAGCCTGTGATTTATCATCACAGAATAATTGTCCTAGGGTTTTTTCATGATAGGTGATATTATGTTGATCTAATAGCTCGGTAAAATGTTGTGGGGTGTAGCGCGCAAGGGCAGATGTAGCAAAGTGCTTATTTTGTGAAATATAGCGTTCTGGTGTTGCATTCAGATTAGTAAAATTGCAGCGCCCACCACCGGAAATACGAATTTTTTCAGCTAATTTATGGCTGTGATCGAGGATCAGCACTTTGTTTCCAGCGTGTGCGGCAAACTGTGCGCACATTAATCCAGCAGCACCTGCACCAATTATAATTACATCAAAAGTATTTTCTTGCACCATCTGTGATTTGTGATTTTCTGCGAGTTAGTTAGTCCAGTATTATAACGTGTTGCGGGCAATGAGATTTGTTATAATATCTGTTATGTCAAATCAGACGCAAACAAATGCACATCATACAACAATACGCTACATCAAGATATTACTGCCATTAATGATGATGCGCTATCAACTGTATCAATATCCAACCAACAGCTAATCAGTGAAATAACATATACCATTGCGCCACTCATTCATGTGGCAATTCCACAACAAATAAATAGTAAATTACTAACATGTAGCAACGGCGTAATTGAGTACGCAAGAACCGTTAATATTGGCGAGAATAGATTAACTGTTACATTTGCCACTCAAGGGAAATTACTTCCAACAGGAATTTATCCGCGTAGATTATTATCCTACCTGTGTCACTATATTACTACTACACGGGCAAAAAATCCAACAATCAAAATCCCAAAAAATAAATCAAATTTCTTAAAAGATATACTTAAAATTGGTTACGTGTGTAGCAAAAATGACACACGCACAATTAATAATCAGCTCCAAGCATTCGTTGAGTGTCAATTATCAGTTAATTATTCCAACCCAAACGATAAAGCAAGACAACAACAGGAGCAAATCAAGTTCTTTACTGGTGATTGTAATTGGCTGTATGATGACAGCCTAGAGTGGCAATCCGAGATAACATTGTCTAATGAGCTGTTTCAGTTAATTAAATCCAGCGCAGTACCAATCTCAGAACACGCTGTGAACACGTTCACCAATTCTAGAGCACTTGATGTTTTTAACTATTTCATGTATCAAAATTATAACTTGAACTTGAAAAAGATGGATCATTACTTCACTATTGAGGAGTTATATAATTTATTTGGTGCTGGCATCAGTTCTATCAATGAGTTTCGTCGAGTATTCAAGCGTGTAATTGCGGATATTAAAAAGATCTCAAGTTTAGAAATAGTACTGCTTGGTAAGCATGGATATAAGCTGCTCAGTAATAAAGAAAGCTTATTAAGAATTCACAGTCGCAGAAAAACCAACGAAATCAAAGATCCAAGACTAGCCATTAATGAAGATTTCAAGCAAAAACTTGAGAAAGACTATACTGCAATTGACATTGAAGCGGCCTCAATTTACGTACTTAAACGTATCGAGCGAGGTGGTAAACCTATCGAAAATCCTCATGCCTATATGAGAGATGTCCTCAAAAATCCTTCGTGGTATCGCAATGAACGGACTTTACTGGTCCAAAATATCCACAAAATGCAATTCAATGACTACACTCAATTATCTGACTCACAGCGCAAGATAACGGCGCAAGACCTCAGTACAAGGCTTGATCGTACTGCGATGCTGGGGATACCAGTTGAATTGCGCGATTATTACCGACAGATTAAGCATCCTGGACAGGACATAATCAAGAACACGCCAAATTGGAAATACCTATGTTATCTGTACTGGTCATTAATGACTAATCGTTGTGTTGAATATTCGACATGTAGCGTGGAGTATATGTTCATTCAATTATTCAAGCAATTATCGTAATCCAAGGATCAGACTTTATTTTAATTAGGAGAAAACTATGGAACATGAGACTAAAACTCAAAATAACAAAATACCTGAAGCTGTACCAATTGTACGTAAACCTTACGTAAAACCTTCTTTTGCCATGTTTATGTGCGAGAGTAAAAAAGGTATTGGCGCTGAGGTTGGTATCGAAGATCAAATCACTTTAATTACGAAAGATTTATTATGACTAAAAAACTAAATATAAATGTTCTTCTGCTTGCAATAACTTCAGCATTTGCTTTAGCAGCATGTAATTCTGGTACATCATCGAGTCATACACCAGTACCGATTCCGACTCAAAGCCCGACTCCTGTACCAACACCGAGTCCGTCTCCGAGTCCGTTGCCTACGCCGTCACCTACACCGAGTCCGACTCCAGTGCCACCGTCAAATTTACAGTTATTTGTTGGCTCACTTAGCCATTCTTCTAACGTTATTAGCACTCCAAATCAGAGTTCATTCACACTTAATACTGCGGCAGTAGTTGATAATATTCAAATTGCATATTATTCAAGCTCAAACTGTTCGACTGGACTGAATAATGTCGTAAATATTTCAGGTAACGTTTATTTATCGCCAGGAACATACACGTCTGTAAATTACTCGAATTATGTTTTGTGTTCGATGTATCAAGGCGGCTGTGCTGGTTTATTTGATGCTGTTCAAAATGCTGCGGCTTGGGCAATGCAATATACATACCACTATAGTAACGGCACTAGCTATCAAAGTGTGTGTATGAGTAATCCTGCTAATCCAATCGGTAAATCTGCTGAACTCTTTGCTGATTATACTTCTGGAGTTGCAGCGTGCACCGCTGGAAATAGTTGTCAATTCTCGCAAGCCTATTCATTACCACTTGGATGGTCAACTCAGAACGGTGCTGCAGGTGGTACTACATATGGAACTGCGATTAATGTTGATTCAGGAAATATTTACAATACTGGCGTTACAACAGTAGCACTGTCAGGACAATTAGAATCTAGCGTTCAAGACACATACATCGCAAAATATACCGAAAGTGGGGTATTGCAGTGGCTTAAACAATTCGGCGCTGGTGCTGGCACTCCATCTTACGGTATAACCAACGATATTGATGGCAATAGTTATGTGGCTGGCTACACATACGGTGCATTATCAGGACAAACACAAACTGGAATCAAAGACTATTACATCACGAAATATGACCCGAATGGCAATATGATTTGGGTTCATCAAGTTGGAGTGACGGGGCATGATTCACCAGCCTATGGAATCAGCACTGAAAAAAATGGTAATAGCTATCTAGCTGGAACCACAAATGGAGCATTACCAGGACAAACACAAAATGGTAATGAAGATTATTTTATTGTTAAGTATGACACTAGCGGCAGTTTAATTTGGACTCGTCAGGTTGGCGTTGCAGGTGGGTTAACGAGAGGACTTGGCATTAGTACTGATTCGGTAGATAATAGTTATATTACAGGCTATACAACAGTGGGTCTTTCAGGGCAAACGCAAACAGGAACACGAGATTATTATGTTGCCAAGTACGATACTAGCGGTAATTTAATCTGGACTCGACAAGTTGGAGGAACTGGTGGAACTACTTCGGGGGCTGCTATTAGTAGTGATTTAGTAGGTAATAGTTACATCACAGGTACTACGACAGTTGGACTCTCAGGTCAAACACAAAATGGCACAAATGATTATTTTATTGCTAAATATGATACCAACGGTAATCTAATTTGGACGCGTCAGGTTGGTGCTGCAAGTGGAACCACAAATGGTAGAGGAATTGATGTTGACGGGAATATTTACGTCACAGGCAGTACAACTGTTGGACTCTCAGGGCAAACTCAAAATGGCACAAATGATTATTTTATTGCTAAGTATGATACCAGTGGTAATCTGCTTTCAACTACTCAAATGGGTGCTGCAGGTGGTAGTGATGTTGGTCGTGGAGTTAGTCATGTAAGCCAAAATAGTTATGTAACAGGTTGGTCGACAGTTGGATTATCGGGGCAAACACAAACTGGTACAAATGATTATTTTATCGCGAAGATTCCTAATTAAATACATAAGATAAATAAAAATGTATGCTCTTTTGTATATCAAATATGTACAGAAGCGCATACAGAATTAAGAGGTAGCAAATGTTAACTAATGAGAAATGTACTCAAGAAGTTGGACATGATACCATTAAAAGCATGAAATCTTCGTATATTCAATTATTAAAGCGGTTGCGTTAATGAACAAATTGATAACAATAACTACTGATCTTAATGGCAATTTAATTGAAAAGACAAACTTTCCATTTTTAAAAGTTGCTCTTAAATGTCTAGATCTTAAGTGTAATGAAAAATTATTACTGGCTAATATGCTGGATAAAAATTATATGGTATATAAAACTAAGATTAATCTATCAAATAATGGCTTTTTTCAGTACTTATTTGAAGAGTGGAAAATAAATAATAATATCAATGTACCTTCGTATAAAACACAAGTTATTAATAGTCAGTTAAAAGACATAAATAGTTTTACAGATTTTGAGAAAGAGATAATTTACTGTTTGCTCAGTGGTTATGTAATTGATAAATCAATAGAACAATTTTTGATTAAATTAACTAATCAGAAACTTAGAGGTAATGTTAGATATACGATTGCGGCACTTTATTCCAAATTTGAATGTGATAACAGAAGCCTATTAATTGAGTTACTTAAGCTATATGAGTTGGATCGTTATTTGCCAGTAAGCATATTTCCAGCGGGAATATATAAAATTTAAAAATTTGATGGAGAAAAAATAAAATGCTTAAACGTCTAATAGTTAGTGGGTGTGCAATTTTGAGTGGATGCACAACTGTTCAACAGCAAAGGTAAATAATGAAAGACTTTGTACAACTTGCTTTAATTATTTTCGCGTTCGTGAGCGTACTATTCTTGTTAATTATTGTTATTCGAGCTACCGATTATGGAGTGTTTTGTAAAAAGACCTATTGTCTATTTTCTGATTATAAAACAATGAAACAATTACAAAAAGAGTCTGCGGAAATAAATCGTCAAATTCAAGAGCAAATAGCAATCGGCAAAGAGCTGGACAACCAGATTAAAGATGCTAAAGACAGATTAAAATTGTTGGAAAAAATAAATACCAGAGGCTATGATAAATGAAAAATAGACTAATCGCACTATTATTAGCAGGAGCTGCGATAAATGCTCAAGCTGGATCTACTGATAACTGTCATGGTAGGTTTCTGAATCCAATTACAGATATCTGCTGGTCGTGCATCTTCCCCATGTTTATTGGCCCAATCCCGATGGTGTTTAATGTAGGCAATCAAAAAGGTGGCACGATCATTGATGATGGTAAGGTAATACCTCCTGCATTCCCTTTTCTTTCATCCGGTAAATTACCACTAGGCACTTGTACTTGTCTTTCTCGCGCGGCAATAATGCCAATTGGGCTTCAAATGTCTTGGTATGAACCATCAAGATTTGTTGATGTAACTCGTAGTCCATTTTGCATGGTTGGTTTAGGGGGTGTTGATTTATCCGCAGGGTTATCGGGTGTACTACCAGCGCCTGGCTATGGTGATACTAAGTATGATGGTGGAAACTCAAGTAGTTTTTACCAAACTCACTGGTTTATGGATCCGATTATGGCAATCTTAGGGATTATTGATACAGCATGTAATGTTGGAACATCTAAATCAATGGATTTGATGTTTATGTCGGAAGTCGATCCAACGTGGAACGATGATTCTCTGTCAATTATTTTTAGTCCAGAAGTTGTACTTTTTAGCTCTTTACCAGCTCAGCTAGCTTGTGGAGTTGATTGTATCGCAAATAGTTTGCCGAATATACCAAGTGATAACAAGCTGTTAGTGCCGCTCCCATACTTTGTACGTCCAACTACTATAACAAATCCAGCATCAGCTTCAAATCCAAGTAAATATTTATTCTGGTGCGGAGGATGTCAAGGATCGCTGTATCCGTTAGATGGAAATAACTCTGATAATGCTTATCCAGTGCAATCATCAGTTTTATCAGCAGAAAAACTTAATGGATTAGTTCACCGAATGGGGTTGGAAGATATGACTACTGGAGTATTTGGTATGTGTAATAACTT
This sequence comes from uncultured Neisseria sp., assembly GCA_964367915.1. Lineage (GTDB taxonomy): Bacteria > Pseudomonadota > Gammaproteobacteria > Burkholderiales > UBA11063 > Aquella. Next base: position 44,955 of record CAYIZV010000005.1, on the reverse strand, counting down.
ATTGCCAGATATGTTTTTAAATAAATCTGAGTGGAAGTACTCAATGGGATATCCAATACCACAGACTGCTTACTCTCCTGCATGTTGTAATGCATTTGGTGAAACTGATGCATTATGGAATTCAGGTGCTTCGTTCCCGTATTCTGGTGAAGATTTTACTTATGTAATGTATCACGAACGTGATTGTTGTTTTCTGTAGGTTTATTATGATTAAAAAACTACTTTTAGGTATTTTGTTTTATGAGTTTTCTAGCTATGCAATAGCTGACACCGCGATTACATTGGATCAACAGCAACTGAATAATGCTCAGCAAACGGTTCAAGTAAGCGGAAATAAAGCGATTGCTGGTATGCAGCAATCATCACAAACTTTATCTAAGATAAAACTCAAGAACTTAAACTTAAAGCCAGTTGAGTCTGAAATCGAGTACGCACGACCAGTATTTAAGAATACAAAACCCTTGAGTACTAAGCTTCCAGATGGACAAAAATACTATCTGTACTCTGAATCAGTGGTTAGTGATTCCAAAGCTTTTCTAGCTCAGTACAAAGATGGTAAACCTTTAGATATTAACCAAACAATTGCCGATTACAATCAGCTTAATAAAAATGCTAAAAATAAAATTGGCAATAACCGTTTATTAGTTTTTATCAGTAGCTCAATGCCTAAAAAAACAATTATTAACCTTATGACTCAGGCAGCACCCCTTGGAGCAGTCTTTGTAATCCGCGGCTTAATTAATGGATCTTACGTTAACACCTACAAGTATTTTTATGCACTCAAGGGTGACAATGAAATTGGAATTATGATCAATCCGACATTGTTTAAAGCACTAGATGTTGATGTGGTACCAACTTATGCGTTGTATCAATCAGACCAAGATTTATTAAGTACTGCGTGTAATGTCGCCCCTAAGTACACCAAGGTAAGTGGAGAGGTAACGGTGCATTATGCTCTGGAACAATTAAGTCATAGTTCTAATCAGGATCTGGGACAAATTGCAAAAAATGAATTGGACGTTTTGGACAATTCTGGGTCATTTAAAAATAGAAATGTAAAATAAATTTAGATTAATGAAAGTTGAAATATGAAAACACTTATTAAGGTTAGCAATCTTAAATTGATCAAAAACTCTCAAGGAATAATGCTTGTTCATAATGGAGCTGTTATTTCAAAATTTACTAAAGAACAGCTTTTGCCTGCAATAGTTGCGTTGCTTTCATTGACCACTCATAAAAATAACACACTTAGTGGCAATAAAATAATTAATAGCTTCCAACCTTCATTATTTTAGAAAGTAATTGGAATGACAAATTTTCTAAATGAAATTGATCATTAATGCTTAAGAACCCCCCTAAATGGCTAGTAGACTAACTAGATGTAATTTGTTAGAAAGTGAGATATGAAAAATTTAAGTTTAATCATTGCTGTAATAGCAATAGTTGGATGCAGCTCACCAACTGATACACCACAACAAGCCTGTGCTTACTATGAAGCAAATTCATGTGATCAATCTCGTGATCTAGTACAGAATAAATCTTTTCCATGGGTTGGTTGGTATTGTGGCAGTGTAAGTTCCATGTGCATGGACTACAGAGATAAAATCAAAAACGAGCGACTAGCTCTGAAAACTAATCAACTAAGTTCTGATCAAGTTCTCAGGTCAATAGTACAGCAATCATTAATTCATGGTGTTAGCTGTAGCCAAGACCCTGGTAATGCACACTGTCTTGCTATTGATATGAGAAGTAAACAACTTAGTGAAGTAATATTTTCATCTTCAGAATATCAACAAGTTATGAGTAATATAAATGCACAGACTAATGAAAAGAATGCTCGCACTATAGCGAATCAAGAAGCTCTGGAAATTTTGAAAAAAGCTGAAAGCAAGTAAAATCAATTTCTTTTAAATAATTTTAATTTAACCATTAAGAAAGCCAAAAAATGAAACTTAAAACCCTAATCATTACTAGCACATTAACAGCTAAAGTAGTTTTTGCAAGCAGCGTATTTATACCTGCAGTAACAACAGATAAGAAAGTTGGAGACTACTTTCATAAACTATTACCTACGACTACAATTACTTCAATCTATACCACGCCATACCCAGATACCTATGCATTGATTATGGGCGGTAATGTTGTATATGGCAATACACATTCAAATTATCTAACTGTTGGGCATATGTTTGATGTTTATACCAGGACAGATATTACCGATACGTTACAGAAGCAAATTACTCCTAAGATTGATATTAGCCAAATCAATATCTCTGATGCCTTAGTTTCTAAAGCTCCAGTTAAAGTAACTAAGAAGCTAATTGTGTTTATTGATCCCGATTGTCCTTACTGTCGCCAATTGGAAGCACAAATTGCTGAGCAGGGTATAAATAACAAAGCTGATATTTATTATATGATGATGCCGTTAAGTATGCACCCTAACGCTAAAGCCCATACCACTAATATTTTATGCTCAACAAAGCCATTAGACACGTTGAAAGACTATATGGTTAATAACAATGACAATCCTAAAGTAAATCTAAAAGATGGCTGCAATATTGAAGCAGTACTCGAGCGGATTGGCTCAACAGCAAGAAATCTTAGTATTAATGGCACTCCAGCTATAGTGACAGGTGATGGTACGATGATTATGGGTGCTGATATTCAAGCCATTAGTGAATATGTAAATAAAAAATAGCAGGGCGGAAAATGATTGATGTGTGCAGTAAGGACAGAGGAGCGTGCGCCATGAATTTTCACTCTGCTGCGCGACGTTCACCGCAGAACAAGCCATTAATTGATTGATGGATAAGCCCGTGGATAACTTTTCAAGTTACCCACCGCCTTACCCACAATACACTTAACAACTTGTTTCCGCTAATTCTACAGCTTACTGTTTGATGTTAGATTTTTGTAGTAATAAATTTTTTGGTTGATTTTGGAAATGATAAATAATAAAGTTATTTTACTCTCAGCGTTTAGTTTGTGTCTAATTAATTGTAATGCTGAAGAGATTAAAACGTTGGTTGAGTTTTATTCATTTACATGTTCGCATTGTGCCAGTGTAAATAAAAAGCTTGAGTCTTACATTGCAAGCCATAATATCAAATATCTTGATGTAAATATTGATACCAGTGATACAGCAATGCAAACATCATTAATATACTACATAGCAATCGATGCGGGAGTGGGAGTTAAGTTTAAATCGGCTTACTTCAACGCTATAGCGAGTGGAATGCCAGCATATTCGCCAGAAACGCTTAGATATGTTGTTAATCAAATACAAACTCCTCAATTAGTAAAACTCATGCAAGACAGAATAGAACAACAAAAAGTTACTCAAAAATTGAATTATGCAAATAGTCTTATAGCTAAATACAAGATTCAAGCTACACCAACTTTTTTAATCAATCAAAGCACCTTGCTTGAGGGTGAGGAAGTAATTAATCAACTTATTCAGAGGTAATCATGAATATCAATCGCCATACTGTATTATTAATCAGCACGCTTTTAAGTTGTGTAGTTTGTAGCAATGCTGATGAAAACCGCAAGGTAGTTGCTCAAAATAAAATTGAATCAGCTTTTGTTCCAATAGTAAAGCCGTATACGATAATTGCAGATCCTGCATCAGGAAGTAACTTCACTACTTCGATCGATAACAAATGGCAAGTATCGATTAGGAGTAGTCAGCCAGCACAAATTTCCAACTTGGCCTTGATTATTGATGGATACATTATGGCGCAAGTTACTAGTTTGAGCTTGCAGCCAAACCAAACTATTAGCTATCTATTTGCAGATAATAGCTTGAATCAAGTTATTAACTCAATCGGTAAAGGTTACAAATACCTTGGTGCATTTAAACAAGTTTCAGCTAATCAATTTGTTGGTTTTAATAATTTCAATTATCGCCGTCTACAGTTAAGAATAACCTGGACAGATCAAGATAAAAATTACCATCAAGACATGAGTGATTTTTTGCTGGTGTTTGCTAAATGAAAAAGTTCCTGATCTGCACAGTTTTATGTGAGCTATGCTTGTTTAAGCTTAGTTTTGCTGACAATCAGCAATATTTTGATAATGCTTATCAAATGGGTAAGCAAAATCAATTTAACTTCAACCTGAACCAAAATAGTAATTATACAACTTACTCTCAAGCCAATAATCTTGAAAGTAACTTCTATAATGGTGCAAGTTCAGGATCTGCAAGCTCTGAAGATATGTATAAAAATGCAAATGACGACAATAGTTATTTATATAATCAAGGAAAACAAAATATTGCTAACTGCAAAAGCAAATCAGATCCTCGTTGCAGCACTCTCAACAAATATGGGGATAATGATACTCAATCACAGATTCATGCATATAGTCAGGGAATTTCTTCAAAATATTATATTTCAGTAAAACCAGATACTGCAGATAGTTCATGTTCTAAAGTTACACGTAAAGTACCGATAAATCAGTCGACAGCTACTTGTATATCAAATACTAACTCACAAAACTCTTGTGTCTCAACAATTAATATTAAGTTAGCCAATTTTGAATGTAATCCTAGTAATGGTGGATGTAATTCATACCAAAATAACCCAGATTGTAAGCTAGTGAAACCGTATGTTCCTAATGAATGTAAAACATGGAGCTATTCCGTTTGGTATGGTTGTACATCGGTTGGTACTGTTACATGTGCTAATGGTGGAAATTTGACATCACCTGGTTGGTGCGGTAGCGGTGCTGAAACTCGATTATGTAATGGTACTGATTATGGCAGTGGAAGAGGTAACAATCCAAATTGTATCGAGAGTTCACAAGAGCAATTAGCATCATATAGTTGTAAACAGGTTAGTTATAACGATGGCTGTAAAGGATTTAAGTGATGAATAAGAAATTTTTTTACTTCTTTTTAGCTCCAGGATTCGCTTTAGCATCTCAGTGTAGTATTGTTCATCAACAATGCATGGACAACGCAGCAACAAAAATAATTGATGGAGTTACTTTCACATTGAACGAAACTTGCGGAAAGCTTGGTTTAAAAGGTGCAGCTTGCTGTTGGAATAATACGTCTACTTATTATTGTGGAGATCAAGCCGATACCTGCGGCAGCTATCGCAAAAATATTAATTGTACCTTAACTGATAATACCTGTATTGATAAAGATTATGTTACTGGCACTTGTAACAAATATCAAAGCAAATATAGCTGTGCTGGTGGTTATCAAAATGTTGAATCAAAAGTTTGCACTAATGTTGTTTGTGGAAATAATGAATCTGGCACAGCGGCAAAGTGTTATAGCCCGCCACAACCAAGTCCAGATAATAATAAGAACATGGGTAATGTCATTGCATATCTGCAAATGGGGCAAAATATGTCGCAAAGCATGGATTGCAGTGATAATAATCATCCTGAGAATTGTACTTTATTCTCTGGTAAATATTTTCAATGTTATATGTACATGTTTAAAGCAGATCAGCCAGGTAGTTGGAATAATAATGGTGCCGATTGTGGGTTTCAAAATGAGTTTTTTACTAAAGCTGGAGTTGCCACAGGTTATGCAAATTCAGATCGTAATTTATATTCACAAGCAACATCTGGAACTAATAGTGTAATGGGAAGTATTACAAGTTTTGGTATATCAAATGACGACAGTAAAGCAATTAACAATACAGTAAAGCTTCAACAACAGGGCAATGCTCCAGCAGTAAATCAAGATCAAAACATTAATTACAACCCTAATAATTCAAAAAATTCAAAGATATCCGTTAATAATGGGCAAGTTGTATCTGTGACGATTAACAAAGATTTAGCACAAGATGTTAGCGGGATTACTGCTTTTAAGAGTTATTTGACTGATAAATCAGTAAATCTTGCATGGAACCGTCTTAAGGCTGAACCAGATCCCAATCATGTAAAGACAACACGATTCTCAGATATCGGCGTAACCAGAAGACCATCAGGGAGAGCATTTGGCTGGAACTCAGGAGTAGCACAGCCTGAAATCAATGGTTTGTGTATTCATTTAGCTGATAGCTGTGAAGGTGGTGACGACAGTGGGACCGTAAGTGATTTTATTAAAGCACAGTTGTCATGGGCTGGCGGATTCTCAAATCCAAACTTTTGTGCGGCATGTACAGTAAAAGATCCTATCTTAGGTAAGTGTTTAACTGGAGAACCAAGAAACGTGATCCAGCAATGGTGTTGTTTTAATTCTAAAATTGCAATGGATATTAATATTGCAGCCTATGATCAGGGCTTAATTAATTTTTATACTGGAAATGGCAGCAGATACGCCAACCAAGTGAATAATGGTGGTGGTATTTGCGGTGGAGTTACCGTTGGTATGATTAGTAAAATTGATTTTTCAAAAGGTGACTATTTTAAAGATTTTATGACTTCTTTAAATATTGATCAATTAATTGACAATACTAATTTCACAAACGTAAGTATTCAAGGAAATACCAGCAGTAGATCAAACGTTGATGCTACAGGCTTTGTTGGTGAGTGGAAAAATAAAAATGGGAATTAATAAAGGTAATATTTTATTATGAGTCGCTTATTAATTGGAGTACTTGGAGTTTTTATTGTTAGTCAAGCATCTGCAACTTCTCTGGAGCGTTGTTTTAATTTGGCATCTCAGAATTATGGCATACCAGTTAATTTATTAAAGGCAATTGCTAAGACTGAGACTAGCTTTAATCCATATGCAATCAACATTAACAAGAATAAAAGCTATGACATGGGTATTATGCAGATCAATTCAACCTGGTTACCAAAGTTAGGTCGTATTGGTATAACTCAGGCTGATTTATTTGATGGTTGCAAGAATATCCAGATTGGTGCTTGGATATTGGCAAGTAATATCAAGCAATATGGCTTTAATAGGAAGGCTATTGGTGCGTATAACTCACCAACGGCCAAGAATCAAGAGATTTATGCTCGCAAAGTTTTAAGCAATTTACAGTAAAGGTATCCTATGAAAAAAATAATCCTTAGTGTTATGTTCTGCGGGTTTTTGAGTGTTTCTGTTGCAGACAATATTGGTGTAATTGGTAAAACCTATCCAATTAGTGAGCCAGATATGATTGAGTGGATAAAAAGTAAGGCTGCGGCCATGATGAAGAGTGGTGAATGGCAGCAAATTCAAAACAAGGCAATTGAAAATGCCAGGAATCAAATTAATCATCCTGCACCAATTGCTGGGATTAGTGATGCTCAGATAACTAGAGTTTGGTACCAAAAACCAATGGTGCAAGTTAAGCAAGATATTACTGACACACGTGGGCATATAATTGCTAAGGCTGGCAACTACAATCCGTTAGGTTACAAGCCATTTGATGTTCAGTTATTATTTATTAATGGTAATAATCCAAAACAAGTAGATTGGGCATTAGCTAAGAATGCTGAATCTGGAATACGAACTAAGATTGTATTAACGCAAGGTTCATTTATGGACTTGGATAAGCAGCACAAAGTATGGTTTTATTATGATCAGGGTGGGAAATATACTCAGAAACTAAATATTAAACATGTACCAGCAATAGTGCAACAGGAGGGTGATCAGATTAAATTGATGGAGGTAGCTAATAGCGAGTTGTAAAGTACCCACTTTGCAGCGGGCTACTTCGTCCCCGTGTTGCATCCCTGCAGAGCACGGCCACGATTATTTTAACATTATTTGGACTCTTTGAGTAGGCTTTTTTACGGACAAAAAAATTCCTACTTTGTCAGTAAATCCTAGCGGGGTGTGGGGGCGGCGATGAGCCCCCACGGGGTAGTTTAGTTCTTTAACAAGTTGGGTTTCATGTGGATTGGCTACACGGAGTGGGCCAGTCCAATTTTTATTTATGAAAGGATTATTATGTCTAATTTATTTTTAGGTATTTGGCGGAGTTTAAAAGTTATTTATGGCTTTGCTTGTGTTGAAATACCTTGTTTTTCTATTCATGGTGAATTTTCTTCTAAAGATGAACTAATTAATCAATCGTCAACTTGCAGTATCAAAATTGAAAAATTTGTACTTAAACATTGTAATGTTGCTATGACTGATGCAGTGGGATTAAAAATTGATAGTTCAATTTCTGATAAAAGTATTGTGTTGCTTATAAACTTGAAAGGGTGTATTCTTGTAGAGGGCAAAGTGTTTGCAGTATTGTTAAATAAGCAAGTTGTTATCAGGCGAGTATTTATTTCAGGTGATTCAATAATTTTGAAAGCTCTAGGTGATGATAAATTATTTCCTAATATTTTGTGCTTAAAATCAGAAACTGTCATTATTGGTCGGGCATTTTATCATTATTCATAATCCCTTAATTATAGACCTCACAAACGCTACGCTAGGAGGTGTAAAGTTCTCTGGTGTGTAATGGCTATATCGCCATAAGAGATTATTATATTTTTCCCTGCGGAGAGTATGGTAGCTGACTAAACGAGTATGATGTATCGACTTAAATAAAGTCAAGGGTGAAATACACAAATCAAAAATTTAGCGTTTGGCACGTAATTAAGAAAAATAGCAGATCCAGTTGGTCTGCTATTTTTGTGCCGGCACTTTATAAACTTTTTAATGATTTTTACCCAGAGGGTACCCAAAAATCAAAAAACTTTATAATAAATTTTAGATTTGCCCTTGATTTTATTTAACCTGCAACTGTAGCTAATATGTTCGTACCTCACAAATAAGCCACAGTAACAGGAAGTACGACACATCATACAATCGGCGTCAGCCACCCTACGCAGGGGAAAAATATAGTTAGGACAGCTATCTTAACTGAAAGTTAGTTTGCGCTCGTTGGCGCTTAGTAGTGAGTAGCTTGACTGATGCTTTTTTAGTTCTTTATAAAGTTGGATAAATTCAGGAATAACGCGAGATTAATCGGGGGCGTACCGCTGAAATGGAAATTATTATCTAACTATTTATAAAGGTTCTGAAAATGAAAACTTCAGATATTGGATTAAGCTTGATTCTAGGCGCTTTGTTTTTTACGGTTATTGGGGCATTTTGCGATGTTCTGAGTGCTAAGGAAAGCGCAGAGGTTTTAGGTGTTGTGGGAGTATTCGGCGTACTACCACAACTAAAAAAATTAACTAACTAATGTATATATAAGGTTGCACCCGTAAGGGTGCATTAGCTAATTAAGGAGAAATTATATCATGAGATTAAATTTAACTAGGGATTTTTACATCCCCCCAAATGCGACTAAAGTTGAAACAATTAATGGTGTTGATATTTATCAGTATGTTAATAGTGTTAATAGGCTAGCAGCAGTTTGTTTTATTGGCAGAGCGGTAAAGCCCAACTGGCGTTATTCATTTAATACGCTTGATGAATTGACTAGCTATGTTGATAAAACCATTGAGAAGTACCGAGCATGGCAGAAGCGCAAAGCAGATGCTAAAATTGAACGACAGGCAAGTAAAGCTGAGGCGGTTAAAATAGTAGCTGTTGGTGATATTTTTGTCGAATCCTCGCATTTTGAATATACGGTGATTGATTTTTGGCAAGTGGTTACTAAGCGTGGTTCTAAAGTAGAGTTACGTAAGCTCACTAAAACTATGGTGAGTGTTGATAGTAGCGGACGTAATGAGGATTATATGCCAGATATTGACAGCTTTACGGATAAAACAATGAGCGTTAGTATTCGTGGTTGCTATGGTGACAGAGTTTATTTGAAATGCGAAAGTTGGTACAGCATCACTAGTTGGGATGGTAAACCAGAATACCAAACCAATAGTTATTGGAGGTAAAAATTGTAGGGATTTAATCCCTACCTTTTTAAGTAGAATTTAAGTATAATAACGCTATAGGAGTATAAATTATGAGTGCATTAAGTATGAAACATTTTAGCGCGGTTGATTTTATGCAGCGTCTAAAAAAGGCTAACTTTACCGACGAGCAAGCAGAAATATTAGCCAAAGAAACAGAAGAGCTATTTTCTAATGTAATAGAACAGGTAAAAGTCGAATTTGATCATAAGGATCTAGCAACTAAGGGAGATATTCGAGAATCTGAACTACGTTTACAAAAAGAAATCGCTTTGATTGAAGCTAAACTAATTAAATGGATTCTAGGAACTGGTATCGGCTCTATTTTAGCAATAGCTGGATTGCTTAAATTTATGGTACATTAATAAGTCTAGCAAAAGAAAAACCACCCGTAAAATCCGGGTGGTTTTTTAAAATCTGCATTGAAGGATAGTTAATCTCATCGAGAGATCAACTATCCTTTGTCACATAAATAGTTTGTGTTTAAAAATTAACTTTTAAAAAAGGTTTTCGTATGAAAAAAATATTCGTTACTGGAAATGTTGGGCGCGATCCTGAATTGCGTTATGCACCAAGTGGGGAAACATTTGTAACTTTCTCGCTAGCAGTTACTACTGGTCCTAAAGATAATCAAAAGACTGATTGGTTAGAAATTAGCTGTAATGGACGTACTGCTGAGAATGTACAGAAGTGGGTTAAAAAAGGCAGCAAACTATTAATCGAAGGTACGCCAAGTGCTAATGCTTATATCAATAAAGAAGGTAAAGCAGTTGCTTCATTGCGTGTTAGTGCTTCAAATATTGAATTTATCGGTAGTCGTGAACGTTTAGAAGAAGCTGGTGCATCTGATGATGGGTATGGTGGCTATGATCAGGCTTCAGGTAATGAACCTGCGCCACAATCATCTGGGTTTAACGCACCTGGAGCTTCACAGCAGGCTGACGACATTCCATTTTGAAGTTAAGTTATCCTACTTGACTATTATTTTTTTCTTTGGCGGGGAAACCCGCCTCACTCTGATCAACTAGGTTGGTCGTCTTCGCAAATTATTTTGCTATCCACAATCCACATGAAACCCAACTTGTAATTTATGGCGATGCAAATCGTCGAGTAATTAATTTTATTTGGGTTTATCTTATGTATCAATCTTACAAAATCTATCTATTAAAAACTAGTGTTATGTTTAATGCACTAATGATCATTATTCGCTCTACTCATAGTGTATCTAATCTTAGATATGGCGGACAGATTCCGCCCTAAATTGCCAAATAATTGGCAATACCCACCTTATTTTAGCTTAAATAGAACGATAAATTAATGGAGTAACACATATGAAACAAATCATTTTCTGTAAATACAATGGTATCTCTAGTGCCCATTATTTTATCTCTCTATTTTTTCTCACACCTACCTACCATGTGGTAGCTGTGTTTTTCTGATAATACACTGATATGCTTTAATTTGCATAATACGTATCAATACGTCTCATGTAAATATAACAATATGTTAAGTAAAAATTTAATACGTATTAATACGGATACTAAGAAAGTGCAAGTTATGAAACGATTTGAACTGAAATTGGAAGATGAGTTATTTACTCTGCTAACTAAAAATTGTGAGAAAGGTGAAGTATCAGAGTTTATACGTAATGCAGTTACAGAGAAACTGTCACGTAAGAAAGAGTCTGATACCGAGGCACTTGATGTTTTCAAATTCATGCAAAAAATGGATCCTGAGTCAATGCTTAAAAAATTAATTGATCAGGAACTAGTTAGTCAATTTATTTATGAGGAGTTAAAAAAACAGAATGAAATATTGAAATTAATATTACGTCGCTCTGCGTTAGCTTCTGCGCTGAGTGGCGCGATTTTGAAGGGGCAAGATGAGAATTTAATGAATCAAACTCAGAGCACCGTTATTGATTTAGTTGACTCTGAGATTCAAAAATTATTGAGTTAGTGAACAAATTTTTTATAGGACGTACGTCATGAGTAAAAAGAAAGCATTGTTAAGCAAAATTGCAGATCATAATAAAAAACTGGCTGAGTTGCAAAAGCAAATTAAGGATTTGGAAATTGCTGAGCAACTTAAAGTTGGTGAGACTGCGCTTGCCATGTATCGCAGTGGAAAATGGGATGGAGAAAAATTAAAGCAGTTTATCGCAGACAGAATCGGTGATGAATTATCTGATGAGTCATCTTCAGATGATGTTTAACCTTCAACCAAAAATGACGTATCCAATACTTTGGGTAGCGGCATCCGTGAATTAAATTCTGAAAGAGAGTAGGTCAGGTTATGAATTTAGCCAATAAATTTGCACAGCGAATGTTAGATATAAAGATGTCAACCAAGTTCTATTTTAGGTTGTGCATTTTTATTGTTGCATTACAAATTGTAGTCATAATTGTTTATAACAAATATTTTAATCCAGAATGGAGCGAGGTTCAGGACAAGTTTAAATATGGAATGAGTTTTGTGATTCCACTAATCAAACATGGGGATTTTTCTCAAGCATGGGAGACGGTAAAAATTAATCTTGGAGCATTTACTGATGAGATTCTTTTTTCCGTCTATCGAAGCTTTTGGGTTTGGATGATAATTCCGATGATATGGATTTATGAGATGTTACCTAATCCAGAAAATGGTCGTGTATACATTGGAGGAAAACAATTTATTAATCCAGCAGATTTTAATAAGTTGATTCTTAAAACAAAGTTCTATTCATTGTTTTGGTATTTTACACGGTATAAATGTATTCCAATTGGTGAAGTTTATTTACCGATAGTGGAAGAGCCTAAGCAAACTTTTGCAGTTGGAAAGCCTGGGGCTGGTAAGACTAATTTTTTTAACTATGTAATTAGTCTTATTCGTAAACGTAAGCAAAAAATAATTATTCATGATTACAAAGGTGATTATGTTGAGAAGTTTTTTGATGAATCACGCGATAAAATATTTAATCCGCTCGATGCAAGAAGTATTGGGTGGTGCGTATTTAATGATTGCGATACCGTAATGGATATTGAGGCATTTGCCTGGGCTTTGATTCCTGCACCAGTAACCGGAGAGCCATTTTGGAATAATGCGGCCAGAGATATATTTACGGGGGTTCTGTACTATTGTTATCACAATAATATGCGTACCAATAAAGACATTTGGCAAACATTAAATCTACCAAACTGTGTCTTGTATGCTATTTTGCGTAAGACTCCCGGTGCTGAACCAGGCGCAAAACATTTGGAAGATCCAGATGGTCGTACTGCACTTAATATTGTATCTAACCTAATGACATTTGTTAAGCCTTTTGAATATATGCAATTTATGACAGGGGATTTTTCCATTAGCAAATGGGTTGCCAATGAATCAGAAAGTTCAACTATCTTTATTACCAATTACGCAAATTTACAGCACACACTTAGTCCAATCATCTCATTATTTATTCAAACAGTAGGTAAGGTGTTGCTATCCCAAAGTGATGATTATAAACGCCGCTTATTTTTTATTTTAGACGAATTTGGTCAGTTACCCAATATGATGACAATTAAAAACATGATGACAGCTTCGCGTTCCAAAGGTGGTTCGGTATTTATTGGGGTTCAAGATATTGGACAAATTGATCAGTTATACAAAAAAGATACTCGAACAACAATTCTTAATTCTGCATCTAATCGAATAGTCTTTAATTGTAAAGATGGAGATACTGCAGAGTTTTTCAGTAATGATATAGGTGATATTGAATACTATGAAGACAATACAAGCAATTCATTAGGTAGCGGTAATGGCGATCGAGTTAACACCAATCGGCAAAAGGTAAAAGAACGCTTGGTTTCCAAAGAGGAAATCCAATCTTTGCCTGATCTACGCGCTTTTGTCAGTATTGCACATCATGATATTGTCTACTGCAAATGGAAGTATTTGAAACTGAAGAAGAAGGCTCCTGCAATGATTATTAGATCAGGGTTGGAGTTAAGTCATATGGTTGATGTTAAACCATTTGTTCCTGACGTTGAGATTCCCCAGGTAGAAATTAAAGCTAAACCAATTAAGTCAGGTAAATCCCCTAAGACAGCATCTGCTTCTAAAAAGAAATTAACAGGAAGTATTGTTGGTCTAGAAGATCCAGGATTTACACTGTCAGGAGATGATCTATCTTTTGCTGATGTTGAAAATTCAGAACCTGAAGCTAAAGATGATACTGCTTCAAATTTGAAACAAGATGGCAATAATTCTGGAGTGGTAATCTGATGTTAAGTTTAACTCGGGTAAATTCAGGTCAGGCTAGCACATACTATACCGCAGACGATTATTATTTGCAAGATGCAAATGGATATTGGCGCGGTGAGTTGGGTGTTAATTTGGGGTATACTGGTCCAATTAAAGAGCAGGATTTTCAGGCATTAATTCTAGGGAAAGATAATGCTAACCCATCACGTTTTGAAATTCAAGCTGGAGGTAAAGAGCATAAACACTCTGCTGGAGTTGATATGACTTTTAGCGCTCCAAAGTCAGTCAGTATTGCGGGCTTAGTTTTGGATGATGCTCGTATTTTGGAAGCTCATACTGCTGCAGTTAATAAAACTTTAGATTATATCGAGCAGCAATATACCAACGTCAGAGTTCGCGAGGGCGATACACTTAGAACAGAGCATACTGGTAATATGCTTGCAGGCATATTTCAGCATGTCAGTAGTCGTGAATTAGATCCGCAGCTTCATACTCATTGCTTGGTTATGAATATAACCATGAATAAGGATGGGCAATACCGCGCAATGGATTATGCTGAGATTTATGATACTAAAATGTTCTTAGGTCAAATGTACAGGTCAGAATTAGCTGCTAATCTTAAAGAGCTTGGCTATCAAATTGAATCAGATAGTAAGGGACTCTTTGAACTCAAAGGAGTCCCTCAAAAAATTATTGATGAATTCTCAACCCGAGCCGAACAGATTAATCAGCGATTTGAAGAATTAAAGGCTGAATTTCCTAATGCTAATTATGCTGAATTAAAAGCTCAGGCCACAATTGAAACCAGAAAAGTCAAGGATGAACCAAGTATTGATGAATTAAAACAAAGCTGGGATAAACGCATGGATGATTACATTGTAACTAAGAAGGAAATCATTCATGATATGAATAATCAGCCAGAAAGCCAAATTCCCAAATTGGATAAAGAACAAATCATTGAATATGCAGTCAGGATTGCTACTGAACACGAAGCAGTTGCTAAAGAATCAGACGTTTTACGTGTCGCTGCAAAGCTTGGTATGGGTGAATTTCGAGTAGATGAGCTTAAGGCTACATTGCTTGAGAGTAAAGAGGTTATTCATTTGAATGATAAAGAATATACTACTTTTGCAATTGCAGAAATGGAACGTAAGATTGTAGAACAGGTAATTGATGGTCATGGCCAGGCTTCGAGTATGGAAAAAATTGATGTCCGGGGAGGTGTTTTGGATTATGAAATTGCCAATGGTTTTAAGTTGACAGATGGTCAACGTGAAGCTGTAATGCATGTGCTCAGCTCAGGGGATCGGATTATTGCCATCCAAGGTGATGCTGGGACTGGTAAAACTACCATGCTTGATACTGTGCGTAGTATCGCTGAAAAAGAAAATATCGAAGTAATTGGATTGTCATTTACTGGTAAAGCGGCCAGTGAGATTGAGGAAGCTAGTCAAATTCCATCTCGGACTATCGCTAGTTTTATGGGTGGACAAGAAGACCTTAAGAATAAACTAGTAGTTATTGATGAAGCATCAATGCTCTCAATCAAAGATCTCAGTGGATTGCTCAACCGTTGCGATGAGAATACCAAGGTTGTACTAATTGGTGATACCAAGCAGTTGCAAACCATTGGTCAAGGAAAGATATTTAGTAGTCTGCAGGAAAAAGAAGTTATTGATGTAGTCAGGATGTCAGAAGTACAACGGCAGAAGGATCCTGAATATAAGGACGTAGTTGATAAATTGGGTGCTAAACAAATTACTGCAGCATTTGATAAACTCAATGAGTTGGGGCGAATTACGCAAATTCCTGATAGAGACACTCGTTTAAATGAGATAACTAAAGCATATCTAGAAAATGCTAAAGATACGATTATTGTTACTGCAACGAACCTTGACCGCGAAGAGCTTAATCGTATGATTCGTGATGAGCTACGTCAGGCTGGTGCATTGAAATCAGTTGATAAGGATTATGTTACCCGTGAGGTTAAATCATTACGCGGTGAAGACAAATACTATTCTGAGAACTATAGTAAAGGCGAAATAATCGTCGCTAACTCTGAAGCAGTGCTTGGTAAAGCTGGAGCTGAAGCGACTATCACCAATGTAGATCACGTAAAAAATGCAATTACCGTTAATGATGGAATTAGCTCTCACCTTCTAGACTTAAAAGAACATGGAGGCGATTTGCAGTTATACAAACAAACTAGTCGTGAGTTTGCTAATGGCGACAAGATATTGTTTCTAAAGAATGATAAAGGCTTGGAAGTTAAAAATGGACAAACTGGGTATATCTCAGGGATGAACAAGAATGGCACTCTCCAAGTAAAAATGGACAACGGCAAAGAATTGCAATTTAATCCAAATACGCAGTACAAATATATTACTCACGGCTACGCATTGACTGATTACAAGAGCCAAGGGCAAACTGAACGGCACGTTATTTATCATGCTAATGCTGAAAAGAAAAACGATGTTAACTTTAACCAGGCTTATGTGGGGATCACTCGAGGTAAAGAAAGCGTAACTATCTTTACCAATGACACCGAAAAGTTACTCAAAGCTGTGCAGGCTGAGCAAGTCAAAACCTCAACGCTAGATCATAACCTGGCTACTGCAAAGGCATCTGTCGAGTCGCGACTCGAGGAAATAGCCAGTAGAGTTCCGAGTATCCATAAGCCGCGGCAGGGCAATGTTGCTGATCAAGTAAACCCAACTAAGAATGAAACCTTGAATGCTAATAAGCAGTCAGAGCATAATAAATCCAAAGACTCTGAACGCCAGGCTATTGCACCATCTCCAAATAAAGATCGCGGAATGGAGCGTTAAATTAATTTTAGGGTGCTGGTTACCTGAAATAAGTTAACAATTACAACCAGTGTATTTTATTTAGGAGTTTTATTATGAGTATCAATAGAATTTTTGTTGGTGGATACGTAGGGCGCGATCCTGAACAATTTGAAAGCAAAGGAAAACAATATGTTGGATTCTCTTTTGCTGAAAGTCTGGGCAAAGATGAGGATGGTAATGACAAGGTTGCTTGGCATCAGGTGGTTGTGGGTGGTAAAACTGCTGATGTAATTTTAGAGCATGTTAATAAAGGGGATAAACTGGTACTTGAGGGAAATGCTTCAGCAGTGGTTTACATGACTAAGGAAAAACAAGTTGTGCCGCAACTTAAAATTTGGCTAACTAACTTTGAGTTTGCTAGCTCTAAAGATAAGATTGAAAAAGTGCCAACTGAGCATATTGCTTAATTTATTGGGTTATGCTGGCTGTTTAGGCTAGTATAACCTATTTATAATTTTATGAAAGTTTTAATAATGGAAAGTACAAATCCAATAAAAGCCATCTATGAACAACGAGCAAAAAACTTGAAAGCATTAATTGATGTAAATTATAAAAACATTCATGATTTCTGTAAAAAGAATGATTTAGATTACAGCGGTGTTTATCGCTATATCAATGGCCATATGAATATTGGTAAAATTGCAGTAAAAAAGTTTGAGAAAGTTTTTGGCTTATTACCTGGCGGTTTAGATAAGAATAATGCAATGATGTCTAGCGGGATGTACCAATTTGCAGTTTATCCTAGCGATGGTATTTATTCTACTATTTTTGATATATTGTCACAGCAAGTTATTTCAAATGCTTATATGAGATTATCTGAAATTAAAGAATTAAATATTGATAAGGAGAAACAAATTGGCATAAAATATTGCAATGACTCAATGATTCCCCATATCAAAAATGGCTGGTACATCTTAGTTGACACTGAAGATCAAACAATTAAAGACGGCGAAGATTATGCCATACTTTATAATAACCGTTTTCTAATCAGAAAAATATTCTTTAATCTTGAATCTAATGATTCATTAACGCTAAAAGCAAATAATCCAGAATTTAGTAATTTTACTGTGGGCAAAATCTAATTTGCTAGTGTCAAATTTTTTCCCATATCCCATTGATTTTATCGTGATAGAAATATATCGGCGAAATAGTGGCCAGCTCTGATTCCATTTACGATATAAGTTAGGAGATGAATTATGGAATGATCCAAACTTAATTACTTTATGATTACCTTTATCCTCGAACCAAACTGGTCTAAATAGTCTATTACCATAACTCCAATTTGGCATTTCATCTTCTAAATATTTACCAATTACATTTACAATTGCTATCCATACCAATTGATCATCAATGGAAATTTTAAAATATGGCCTAATCACATCTTCACCATTCTGATTTTTCTTGGGAAATGGTAATGGCTCTATAGGTTTTGTTTTGTAAGTGTCATTCTTTATTGTATCAATTAATTTTATAAGGTTAGTTTCTAAATTAGCTTCATATGAGCTTATTTCTATAGGATCATACCATTCATTATTTTGATATAAATAATTCCGCAAACGTTTAAATGCCAAATAGAAGTTCTCTTTATTAAGAAATCTATCATCAAGTTTATTTGCCATTAATTAACTCCACTATTATATTTATTGCCATTCAACCCAGTTTTAAATCCATCTAAAAGATTAGCTTGATAGGTTAAGATGTCTTGAATTGAAGATACTGATAAATCACACTTTTCTAACACCATGTGTTACGTTCCTATTTAATATGTTTGCTTTCAAGCATGTTTATTCGTTAATTATATCATTTTATGGTAATTGAATAATGGCTTGATTGTGCCGTGTTACTACATATTTAATTCTATATTGTTTATAAATATAATATTTATATACAATATTATATGTATTTATAGTATAATATTTACTATATTTATTATATTGGGGGAATGTTATGGCTAAAATAATTGTTATTACAAATCAAAAGGGTGGGGTTGGTAAATCAACAGTTACGATGAATTTAGCTGCAGGTTTAGCTAAAATCAAGAAGGCAAAAGTGCTAGTGTTTGATGGTGATCCGCAAGGTACTGCTTCACGCTGGGCAGCAAGCGCATCTGATGAATTACCTTATCCAGCTAATGTAGTTGGGTTAAGTCATCATGGAGAAAAAGCGCATAAGGAAGTAGCTAAGTTTGCCAAAGATTATGATTATATTTTGGTTGACTGTCCTCCTGCAGTTGAAAATAACTTTACTGATAGTGTATTATTAATAGCTGACTTAGCGATAGTTCCAATTGTTCCTAGTCCGGCAGATCTTTGGGCAGCTGTGGGAATTAGGAAGCTCATCACAAACGTGCAAGCATTGAATGAAGATCTTCAAGCTCGCTTAGTAGCAAATATGTGTCAACCAAACACAAAAATGAGTGCTGAAGCTGTCAGCATTATTGATGATTTTGGAATTAAGAAGCTTAATGTTGATATCCATCTAAGAACTATCTATCGTAAGTCAACAGCATTAGGTTGCTCTGTACTTGATCTCGAGGACGAGAAAGCCGCGTTAGAAATTACAAAATTAACTAAAGAAATACTAAATATATTAAAGTGAATAAATATAATATTTATATAAAATAATATATTTGCTATAATTATTATATTGTATAATTAAAATAGAGGTAACAGAATGGGTAAAAATCTAGGTGATGTACTAAAAAGCACCATAACGGCTGAAGAAAATATGGTACAAAGAAAACCATTAACACTCGAACAAAAACTGGCTGCTGCGGATAAGCTTAGTAACTCAACATCTTCTGAAGAAGCTGTGAAAGCTACCACATCTAAAACTAACGATAGAGCAGTAACTAAAACATTTACTTTTAGGCAGTCAGATATTGATCTACTTGATAACATTATTGATAGATTCTTTGATATACGTGAGAAGATTAATAAATCAGAAGTATTAAAACTTGGGCTGCATGTGTTATCAACAATGTCAAATGATGAACTCAAAGAAGCATTGGGTAATATTGAGAGATTAACACCAGGTAGGAAATAACAATATAATATTTATAATAAATATTATATGTGCTATATTTGCCAAATAAATTCTTGATGGGGGAAAAATGAGAGAACGTACAGTTTACAGTGTGTTTAATGAAGTAGTGAAAAGTTTGTATCCAGCACTAGCAGGAGCAATAACTGACGTTAAGCGATTTGTGATGACAAGCAATAATCCAGATGCGGATCTAATTAATTATTATTCAAAAATTAATCAAGCACTCTTAAATGAAAAAAGATACTTTTATCAATTAACAGACGAAGAAATCAAGCATACTGGTAACACACTTTCTGCCATTGTTAAGAAAATGGGAGTTGATAAAGATAGAGATCAACTTATAATTGAGCAAAACCGTCCATACTTTGATAATATTATTAGCCGTATGGAGCAATTACATGGCTCAATTTAACGAACGAATAGCATTTGAGATGCTTTCAGAGGCAAGAGAACAACTTCGATTAGATACATATCATCCAACAGAAGATAAATCACTGATGATTTTGGGTGGACAGCCAGGCGCTGGTAAATCTACCGTATCTGATATTATTGAGAGTAGGTTTCAGGGTAATATCGTTTTGTTAAATGGTGATGATTTTAAATCATACTATCCTGATTATAAGCAATTGCTTGCACAAGATCCAGACAAGACCGCAGAGTTGGTACAGCCATATAGCAACTATGTTGTTAATCATCTTAAGGATGACATAATTCAGCGAGACTTAAATGTTATGATTGAGGGTACTATGCGTACTCTAAATGTTCCACTTAATACGATTAACGAGTTCAAAGAGCATGGATATAAAGTTGAAGCATTTGTTATTGCTGTAAATCACATAGCAAGTCGAGCTAGTTGTATCGAGCGATATGAAAATGACCTTGCTCTGTCTGGGGCTGGTAGATCGGTTAATGTGTCTGCTCATGATAATACATATCAAAGTATTCCTGAAACTCTTAAGGGATTAGTTGATTCACAGCAACTTGATAACTTAACCATTATGAGCCGTCGTGGTGAAACAATTGCTGAATTAGCCAAAGGCGATGATGTCGTGAAGGGGTATACCGAATTTCGTGAATAAATTACACCTGAATTTTATAAAGAAGTTCGTCAGCAGATTGAAGGTACTATGGTCAAAATGTTTGAGCGTGGCGTTAGGTCAACTGAATTTGGAGAGTTACAAGACTTAAGGAAAGCTCTCACTCAAGAATTTGATATTCAACGAGGCGTTGACAGATCAAAAGGTTTTGAGCGATGACTACCTTTAATCATCACTGCTGCGATGGTATACATTACCTATACAACCGTTATAGGTGGGATTGTTATGCCAGTCACCGTTATTAAAGTCAAAGATTTTTTGATTATCATTATAATTATTATAACCACGTTCTTTAGTCAAAAAATTTCTAATAGCCCAGCCAAGCTCGAACATCAGATTAAATATTTTTTCCATGCGTTACAACCTGTTAAATGATAAATTATATGACTCATCATTATAACATAATATTACTCTGGTATTTCTGGATATTTAGGTTTTTCTGAGCCAGAATTGGTGAGGTTTTTAGGTTGTGGTACAGCGCGATCTGGATGAGCAACGTCATACATAACTTTACCAACCAGTTCGCCTGAGTTATTAGCAATAGCGCCAGTCGTTTTTGCTTGCTCGACGATCTGATTACCTATAATATTACCAGAGTTATCATTAAAATTATTTTTCTCAGTGTTGAACTTTGCTTGTTGTTTATTTGCATTAATTTCCATTTGAGTATTTGTGCTTGGTAAGTTTATTCCATTGGCATTTGGTGCTTCACCGTGTCCAAATTGTTTAACTGAGGATGATGGAGCTACCAAATTACTTTTTATACCATAATTATCATTGAGATATTTCTCCGTAAATTCTTGACCTAATGTAGCTTGTTGTGTGGCGTTGAGGCTGTTTGGATCTAGTCCTTGACTGCGAATGTAATCTGCATAATCATTAATAAAGTTAGTATTAACTGATGATTGTGTTGATTTAATGTCACTTAGAGCTTGAGATTTATTAACGATGTCTTGTGCTGTGCTAGATGTACTTGTTACTAAACTGCTACTGCTACTAAATACATCTCGAACTGCTTGGTTATTTGAATCAGTGAAGTCTTTACTGTTCTTATTATACTGTGCTAAATCATTATTTAACTGAGAAAGTTTATTAGACTCGATACTTCCATTAATTCCCATGCCGTTGCCAAATGCTTCAAATCCAGCCTTGGCATTAGCAGCAATTCTAGTAGCTAAAACCTCTTGATTTTGAAGTGATTCTTTTTCTTCCGTACCAAGAGAATGATTAAGTCTTTGATCAGAAGCAATCTGATTATTTAATTCATGAAGCCTACTAGCTTGATTGCTCCATTGTGTACTTAACTGACTCATGTCTTGCTTGCTATGACTTAGGCTATTTTGCAGACTGTGAGTGGCTGATTGCGTAAGATTTGGAGTAGCCAATAAATCATTTTTATTATTGATACTATAATTTTTCCCTCCAATATTAGAAGTAACTCCACCTGCAGTAGTGTTTTTAAGTAATGGCGCTCCAGAACTCATTGACAGCTGATCATCGAGCTTGTTACCTTGGAGGTTATTATATGAGTATGTATCAACTGAAGCATTACCAATATTTTGGTTACCCGCAGCCATTTTATCTCCAACTTGTGCTGATTGCGTTTTAGCTGGATCATTAATATTACTAAATACTGAAGTAAGAGCGTAAGCCGAACCAGTAACGATAGCATAAGCTATAATTGGTGAAGCAGTGGCCAAGTAATTACCTGCGACAATCATGTTATCTGTAAAGCTATATAATGATGTTGATATTTCGTAAGAATATCCTTGCCCTTGAACAATTACACCAAGTTTTTTCTCTAGGTAAAATGTTGTTAGGTAGTTCAGAATTTCATAAATCAGCGGAATTATATTAATTCCAATTAGTATCTGAAAAAATACCCCAATACCACGATATGCCCCCATTGATATTGCCATAAATACAATGATAGGATAAAGAAAGAAGAGTAGAGCAAAACCAATTCCAACTAAAATTGGGATTGTCCTGGCACTTGCAGATCCTGAAAGCGCACTTGTAGTTTTGTATTGCTGAAATTGTTCCGCATCATAAGCAGCTAGGGCTAGATTGCCATTGCCAACGCTTTGTGCTCCATTTTTAAGTGAAGCCATCATGACATTCATACCAATAGCCTGTTTCATCGCTGCTGCTGCACCTTGGCTGATGTGCAGAATACTTGTTGCTGAAGCATCGGCAGAGTTAATATATCGATCGAAGCCACTGGAGGTTGAAACACCCATCATTTGAGCGTTATAGTGCATTATTGCATCTTTATGAGCTTCATAATATGCATCAATATCTGTAATTGCTTTACTACATGATACGACTAATGAAGTATTTCCTGTACCATAATCAGTTTGTTGCACAAATCTGGCATCTGAAGTATATTTTTTCAAAGTAGTAAAAATATCATTTGATCTTCTTAGCTCAGATAATGCTCCAGCTTTATTTGTTAATGGAAAGCCACAGTTTTGCATATAGAGATCTAAGTTATAGTCAAAATTAGGATCATAAGATGTTGCACTATCTAGAGATTGAATAAAATTCGCTCCAAAATTCATGCCTGAATAAGTGTAGTTAAGATTTTCATCAATCTCAAAATTTTGTTGATAGAGATTTATTACTCGATAGATAATAGTGCTAGTAACGGCAATCGGGAATATCATGCCAATTGGTAGTTTGTTATTACTAAAGTTAAATACTCGATCTTGGTTAGTTATTACGTCATGAACAGTTACTGGTCCAGGATATGGTGTAAGCACAAATAGTGACATTAAAATATACACACGAGCAAACTTCATCCAGTCATAACCTCTGGTAGGCATTACTCCAGTAGATTCAAAAGCAAAAAGTATTAGTGACAATAGAGCTGCTAACGTAAAAAATGACTTCGCATTTTGCATGAAGAAATTTAACGAAGTTAAAATGGTGTAGATGAAATCACCATTACCATAGACATATAACCATAGATCCATTACTAGTCCTTTTGAGCTGCATTAATAAATTTATTAATCATCACTGGAGTTAACACACGGCTATGTGACTAAACTCCAGTCAAAATTAATTGTCTATTTTTTCTGTTTTGCGCTTTTTGGCAAAGAAAGCAAAAACAACTAGTAGCAATAACAAGAAAAATATCTGTGTAATATCGCTGACTAATTCAAGTTCAACCTTTGCCAGATAACCAAATAAAGCAGTGCTTATTAATGGAATTAATGCATAGAAGATTAATTTAGCCTTAGCATTACGATTCAGAGCACCATATTTTTTATTAATAACCAAATTAAGCAATTTTGCTATCATAATAAAAAATGCAATGATAGATAATCCAAAAATGCTGTGTAATAAAATTGACATAATAAAGCTCCTAAAAAATTAAAATTAATAATTGGCAATTTGTTTCGCAAAATTTACCTTCTGCATGATCATTGGCGACATCATGTTCTGTGCCTGGCCGCGTAGGTAATTAATCTCCATCAATAATTCTGCGGGGTTTTTAACGATATACTGATTTGAATAACTATTAACCTGGTCTTGTAGCATACCAATTCCATTAATCAAGTTATGTACTTCTACAGATGTTTCTTTATTAGTTCTAGTTGCTGCAGCTTGGACTGCAACGCTAAATGATGTATTAACCAGCTTCTGCAGTACTTCAAACGCAATTTGCTTTGAATAGGTATTTAAGTAAGAGCTAATTGAGCCAGTCATACCCATATCATCCAATGCTTGAGCCATTGCAAAAATAGGAGTTGGTGAGATAGCAATAATCAGCATGTCATCATTTGTTAATGGTGTATTTTTTACAAAATGATCTTGGATATCATTAACTGCAGTCTGAATTTTTTTGACAATACCTCCATTAAATTTATTTGTTGGATATGTACTGGAAGCCAAATTAAACCCAGTAGTACATTCGCCAGGTTTATCTGTTTTAAAATATGAACAGTTATAGGTATCAATTGGAGATGATTCTGAAGTCATAAACTGCTTTATGTCGGTTATTGCTGGTGGAATTGTTCTAGCTGCAAAACCTGTACCATCATTAAGTGGGGAGTAAATAATTACATCACCTGTTAATGAAATAACTAGATTGGCAATACTTGAGACAGATGCCGAATCATTGTCTTTAATTGGTAAGTTATATAATTTCAAGGCTTGCATACCTTTCCAAATTACAGAACCATCTCTGTTTGCAGCTTCAGAAACGCCAGCTTTTTGACTGCTAGGATTCATTGAAGCATTATCATTAACCCATTCATGATAATTGTCTGCAATTTTATTCATATTATCTGCAATAGTACTGCCGCTACTTCCGCTGGTTGTCGAATTAATCTCAGCAGATGAAGCATCTGCAGAATCTCCATAAGACTGTCCCTTAGCCTTTGCAATTCTGTCATATGTCCATTGTGATCCTGCATTACCAAGAGCCATTCCGAGCTGACATGAGTTATTAAACATCCCCATCATTTTTTGTGCGGCATCCATCATTGACTGTAAAGTACCAGCAATATTGGGAGTAGCTGCTTTCAATGCAGTCATAACTGCGGTCATTCCAGCAGTCATTAATGTATTTTGCATAAATGCAATTAATTGGTCGGTATTCGTCATAAATGTTAATGAACCAGAATAAAAGTTCATATTGCCACATGAAGTATTAAAGCTTGGCGGTGTGTATGTCATTGGTTGCAAGTTTATCGTTTGCGACCTAGTGGCTATGCCACCAAAAGAGATCACTCCGGCAGATTGATTTTGAGTGACAGTCGGTACGTTTACATCCGCAGTTATTGAACTAAAAAAATTATCCACTGCTTGATTTACATCAGCATTGGTATAGTTAATGCTTAACTCACAAAGCATTAATGTTAGAAGGAGTTTCTTAATCATTGAGGATCCTTACTAATTACAACTGGTTGTTTTTGCTCCAGGTATTGATCCCAATTTGCAGTACCAGTAATAAACAACGTTTGCAAGCGTTGGACTATTTGATCAAAATGAATATAACCAAAACCTAAGACTGTCGTTTTATTATTTTTTGAATCAAATGCCATCAACTCACCTGCTTCAGTGATTCCAAGCTTGGCACTGATACCATTATCTTTAGTTGGGTTAGGGTATTGCTCTAATGTAGTACCATCCATAGAAATAACTCGGACAGATATATTATAGGTATATTCGAGGCGTTTTAACTCGTTTGCTTCTACTGCACAATATTTACAGTTTTTATTGATAAAGTAGAAAATAGCATAACGCTTCACGATATCAGCAATCTGTTGGCGTTGACGGTCAAGATCAAACTGTAATCCAGCCCCGTTTGGTGCTGTATTACTGATTCCAGCATTTGGATCTTGCCAGTTTTGAGTAACAGATAGCATTCCAAAGCGCACAGCATTATTGGAGATAGCTCGTAGTGCTGTGTTATAGGCCTGAATATTTTCTGGAGTTGGATTATATATTGCCCGATATTGAATCTCATCAAATTCTTTTTTAACGGCGTCATTATATTCGCTGTAGTTTTTATATTTTACCGTTGGTGATTCAATTTGCTGGCTTTCAATTGGTGGTTGTTCATAGTAATACCAACCACGCATAGCTGTAGGATCAGCAAATACGAAGTTTGAAAGTAGAGCTAGAGCAATGATGAATTTTTTCATAAGATTTGACTTAATATTTTGCTGGTAAAGATTGTGCTTCATTCCACAGTTGTTGCCATTCTTTGTCATAAGTTGCAACTATCTGTGGTACATTCCAGAGTACCAGGACGTTTTCCGCATTTTTACTAGCTGCAGCTGCACTGTAGTTGAATGAGCCAGTTTCCAAGGTAGCGCCGTCAATCACCATGAATTTGTGGTGAAAAATTGGATAGTTACCATTAAGTTTTACTGGTACTTGATTGTTGGCCAGATAAGTTGTTGCACTGTATTTACCAGAATTACTCTTCTGATCTGCAATAACCTTAACATCAACACCACGATTTTTAGCGGCCAAGAGCGCTTCTGCAATTGGTTTTGATGTAAAGCTATAAGCCGCGACATGAATACTTTTTTTGGATGAGTTAATAGCTTCTATTACCAAGGGTAGACTTCCTTGATCTGGGCTAAATCCGATATCAAAACTTGCACCCTGGTTAATCGGAGTTGCAGCGAAAGCATTAAGCGAGATACATAATAAGCTTGAGATTAATAGTTTTTTCATGAAATATCCTTTAGAAATTAATTCTTTTCCCGAAGTTTTGTAATTTTATTTATTAATGGTCTCATAATTAAAAAGATATTGAGTACTCCAAAAATAAGTATTACGCTAAACTGGATTAGACTTAAAGCTGAAATTTTTAATTCATGATGTGTAATTAATGATTGAATAGCCTCTAAAGAAATTCCTAATGTCCAGAAGCAAGCTAACATTAAGCTAAGCATTACCTGTAACATAAAATATAACGGGTATCTAGCTTGTTTAATGGACATATCTTCACCATTTGCTAATCGATCTAAGATTTTAAATATGTATACTCTAACTCCAAAGCTCATTACCATCAGTGAAATTACAAAGCAGCCCAATTGATTTATGAATGGCATATATATTTCCTTTTAATAAAAATTAATGTTTTAAATACTTTGTCAAAAAATCCTAGCGGGTTTGGGGCGGCAATGAGCCCCAAGGGGATAATTAGAATAACGGATATGCCTTTCCATATATCTGCGATTCTGATATCAAACCAAACTCCTTGTATCTAGAGTCAAATGACGGCTGTGCATTACCATGCACAAAGTAGTATCCGGCAGGTATTACTATGTCTTTGATAGTTAACGGAGTAAATCTATAATGTGACAATATGTCATAGGTTGAGTAGCTACCACCAGGCAATATGTAAATCCAACTTGTTTTATTTACTTTCTTAATTTTTTCAGCATAACCATTCCATTCTTTTGCTATTATTCTGTCTCCGGATACTCCAGCGATTTGCTTAACCACAAGTTCATAATCAAATGGATCTTGCATCCGAAAGTCATGAAATTTAAACACGATGTAATCATTAACTTTTACTTCTCGCTCGCCAACTTCAACAAGCCATAGTTTTTGTGGCATGGATGGGCTAGGATTCCATTTTAGTTGATAATATCTTGTAACCAGATAACAACAGAATAGTACTGTCCAGCTTGCTAACAATATGATCCAACCGCTTTTCTTCATTTTATTTTTTGATCCAACTCATCAATAATTTCATTAGTTATATCTGGGGTTGTAGTATCAACTAAAGCTTGAGACTGTAGAATCACCACATGGTTGTCTTGTGCATATGCAGCAAGCATCGGCTCCAGATTTATCTTGATAGCTTCAGAAATTTTTTTGATGACGGCATCGTTATTACTCGCACTTTGTTTAAGCATCAATTCGGTATAATGATTGGTGATTGCCACTAGATCAATTTTCACTATTGATGGTGGCATTTGGCGTTTAATTACTATCATTGCAGCTAATACAATTATTGATGTAATTAGCACGTTAATCCCATAGTGATAAAGTCGTCTAAGCTGAAATTTTTTCATCATTAATCCCTAAAGTTGAAAGTAAACTAAAATAATCATTCTCTTTTAAATAATCAAGTAAATCACCAGTAACTAATTTG
Source organism: uncultured Neisseria sp. (assembly GCA_964367915.1). Taxonomy (GTDB): domain Bacteria; phylum Pseudomonadota; class Gammaproteobacteria; order Burkholderiales; family UBA11063; genus Aquella. The sequence continues at coordinate 16,363 of CAYIZV010000005.1, read as the reverse complement.
CCCGGGCGCTTATATTGTGCTACATAAGTTTGTCGAATCTGAAGTAAACGCTCTAAACCATCAATAGTGTTTAAGTTCTCAGCATCACGAATTTTTTGAAGTAAGATAATGTCTGGTGCTTTGGTTGAATAAAGCATCTGAGTGAAGTCATCAACCATAAAGCGGCACATCGAAGTGCTCTTATTCATTTGGATAAGTAATTCTGAGTAAACGCCTTCCTCTGAGTTTATTTTAGGGAGTAAGTATTTAGTATACTCATCTAGTTCAACCGTTTTAGGCATCGCTTGTTTAAGCATAATTTTAATTGCAGCATTGGCATAACACGCTGCAGTGGTTGTATTTTCGGAATAATCATCGATACTTTGGGTGATAGTAATAAACGCTCCATTATATTTACGTGCACGGCGATAACCTCGCACAATAAATTCTCCAGTGTTACCGCCATCCATTAGATCCCAGGCTTCATCGATAATACAAATTTTACGTATCTCTCGAGGTGATAAATACATATCTTGAGTTATTTTTAGCATTAGAATCAATAATACGATGAACTTCAAGTGACCTTTACTTTGTAACTCCTCCAGCTCAAGCACGATTAAGTCGTTATTAATATCAAGGTTAGACTCTCCCTCAAAATAACGTCCAAAAATACCTTCTTTGGTATATGATTTAATTGAGTTGGCTAGTGATTTAGCCACACCTGTATCATCTTCCATCTCTATTAGTTCTCGATACACAGTTGTGTATGTTGATCTGATTTGATGTTTTTGTATACTTGAGATAATTGCTTGTTCAAAAAAACTGTCTGCTAGTTGATAGGTATTGTCATCTTCAGAAACACCAGCGGAAACTAAAAAGATTGACTTAAGCATTGTAATTTGATCATCTAAATCTTCAAGCATCAATAATTGTTCTTTAGTAATTGATGTAAGGTCGAATTCAGCGTTATCATCTAACTTAAGCTTAATGAAACTAAACGGATTGATACAGATTTGAGCTTCCCTAGTAAACTCGATATATTGACCACCTAACACCTCGCATGTATCTTTATACGAGCGCCCAACATCAATAATGCTAACTTTGGCATTAGTTGCACGGTAGCCTTTAACAAATTCATTAGTAACAAATGACTTACCAGCCCCTGACTCGGCTGAAATTGCCACATTGTAGTTAGTATCCGATTGAAAAATGTCATAAAACATTAGTTGGCCACATGGAGATAAAAACATAAGAATTGGATTACCAGTGCCTTTATACTCGCCAAACAAGGGCATAGTGTTAGTAACATTTGTCTGAGTATATAGTTTGAGCATATTACGCTTCTTTTGATCTAATGCACTACTAAAATCATGGCACAATGGAATTGAATAGAGCAGGGAGGGCAACTGTAAATTTTTATTGGTTATTATTGTCCAGTCGAAGGTCTTATAAAGTGATTTAACCTCTTGTAATGCCGCTTCTGATTCTCCAAGTGGATAGTAAACATGAATCATGTGATTCATTAGCATCAAACCTTCTCCATTGGAAATTGAGTTTTGCAGCATTTTATATTCAGCATGCTTTTTATGAAATACTGGGAATAATGCAGTAAACTTACCTGGCTTAACTTGTTCAGCCGTTTTGATTGCGCTAGCAGCAAGTTTTCCATTTTCTTTTGCTTGAGATAAGAATACTGTATTTTGAGTTATCACAAATGGATAAGAAACTTGGCTTGCCTTGGAGATCATGTCACCAATAAGCTTATTGCATTGTGCTAGTTTAAATTCTGTAGGATATTTACCGACAGCCAATGATTTAACGCCCATGTCATTTAAGCATAATCCGTCTGCACCCACATAAATATCATCATCTATTTGTGCAACTTGAGTTCTAATTGAATGACGATTGTCATATTCATGACGTTCGATTGGTAGCATTTTTGGGCATAAAAGCTCGCGGATTAAATTAATTAATCCTTCTGGGGGTAGAATTTGATTATTTAAATGACTGTTCTTTAGAATTGCTCTAATAGTTTGTTGTAGTGACAACACTGAATCTTTGATACTGTCATCATAAAGACCATCAAAAGCAAATGAAATTACCAATCTAAAATCTCTGACTGGAAATTTATAACCAGGTCGCAAACTTCTTTTTAAGCCTGTTTTGTAAAATTTAATCCTGTGTTCTGCTACTTTTTGCAAAAGTGGACTTTGATGAATTGAGCGATACCGTTCAAACTGATCTTCAAGTTCTGAAGAGGCTTGTAACAGTACTTGCATACATGTACCATCTGGAATTCCAGCATTAAATAGTCCGCTTAATTGCTCATCCAAGTTTGCTGCATTACCAGTTAAAGTTCCGCAGTTTAAGACAAACCCATAGGCTCGGCTTGTTTGGTAAATTCCAGTCTCAGGATCGTACCATTCATGTGGTAACATATCTGGAACACTATATGTCTCTAAAATTTCAGCAAAATCAAGTGCTCGCGGAGACAATGCCTGTTTAGACACCACAGATTGAACATAATCATCTGGTACTTGTTCTTTTACTAGCTTATTAAAATATTGCTTGCCAATTTCAGATAAACTATCTGCATTAAATTTATTAAGGAAATCACGTAGCATAATGGTTACCTATGGAGTAATAGTGGTAGTGCGATCAATTCCGCTACCAACAGTTGTACTAGTGATGATTGGTGCTTGTTGATTTTGTAAAGCATTAATCGCAGGAAATGGTGTTACTGGTGTTGTTGGATTAGTTGATTTAGGTGGTTGATCAGCTAACCCATAACTACCATATCCACCAACTTTGACATCAGTAACCTGAGCTGGTGTTACGTCTTTAACACTACCAATACTATTTAATATTTTGTTATTGCTATAGTTCCAGCGGCCTTTATCTACTATCATATACTCGTAACCTTGATCATGATAAATATTGTCTGTATCAGTATAAGGAGTGATCCAAACCCGCAGCATTTTAGGCATTGAAAGCAGTGGTGAACCATCGCTTGGAATTTGATTATAATGTTTAAAACTCACTGGTAATGGATTTGTCTGAGTATTTGATTTGCTACCACCCCATCCCGAAGTTGAAGCATCTAAATCATCCGGGTTAGTATAATTGGTGTACGATAATCTATCATTGGCAGAAACTGAGCGACAACTGCCGCTACTTGGTTCACCGCAAGGATAATCTGTAGCGCAGGCGCTAAGTGCTAAAATCAGGATTGGGATTAATATCTTATACATTTTAATTTCCTATTGGTAATGCTAAATTGTTATCATTATCTTGATTATTAATTGGTAACTTGAGTTCAACACCTTTACTAAAGATAAAGGTTACATGCCGACCTGCAGATACTTCAATGGTTGGTGAAATTTGAGTAAGCATACTCATATAGTATTGCGAGAGAGTTTGACCTGCCTGTGATATACCTGAACCGACACCGGCAGTTACAGCTTGGTCTGGTGATATTGTTGTAGTTACACCACCTAAAGGTGTAATTGTCTGTGTTTGTCCCATAGCTTGACCTATAGCACCAATTCCTTGAATAAAACCTGCCATTGTAGCTTTACCCGCAACTGCACCGGATCTAGTTATTACCATACCGCGTACACCAGTTTTGCTATCTTCACCAGCAATATAACCCTCAACTGGAATATCAATCGCCTTACCATTTTTAAGCACACAAGATAGCGTAGTTGAGCGCATTTTAATACGTTCAGTTGATAAATCACCCCAACCACTTATCCCGACCCTACAAGATTTAAGACGTGATTTAAATTCATTCGGTAATGAGGCAAAATCGGTTAACCTTACCAATCCAGGTGTTGGATCTGCACTGGCACTACCTCCAGTATTAGCGGCCATAGAATCTATCAATATTCCTGGTACATAGGTATTTGATGGAATATAAGTTGTGATTACACGATCTGGTTCTTCTTTTCCCTTTTTATTGTTGATATTACCCAGGTCATTAGTTTTATTCTTGACAGTATCTTTTGCTGATTTCTCAAAACTTGAATCATCCGCAGAGTTATCAGAACTATCAGAGTTAATATCATCTTCAAGTACCATATTTTTTGGTTTTTCAGCCACAGCAACTACGGTAGCAGAACTATTCTTTTTATTATTTACCGTTGAGTTTAATGTTGCCAATTTTGCATTTAGTACCTGCGCTTCAGATTCTGCTTGTGCTTTCTCTTGTTTTGATTGCTGGATTTCAGATTCTAAGGCTGCAATACGCATTGCATTTTGTTGATTAACACTATCCTGTTTATCTTGCAGATCAGAAAGACGTTGTGCAACTACATCAGCAGGACTTACAGGCATTGGTTTAACTGCAGTAAACGTATCAGAAGCTTTAATTTTGGTTTTCTTAGCACTAGGTTTACTATTACTTAGAAATGATAGAGTTAACACGACTAAAACTACAATTCCACCAACAATAAAGAAGTGTTTTCTGAATTTCTTAAAAAGACTACTAACCCGGTACTTATTGGCTTTATCTGTGGCACTCATATACTAGCCTCTTTAATAATAAATATCCTGGTAAACTCATTAACCTTTAGCTCTGGATTTTCAATTGATACTGCGAGTGTGTGATCTGAGAAAAACTGTCCTTCAGTTAATAATAACCTCTCTTTTGACACATTCTTAACCAATATTACTTGCCCAATTAGCTCGCCGTTAGTAAATGTCTTATAAAGTATGCTATCTAATCCATCGTAAGTCTCAAATTGTTGGTTCTCGGGAGTTATATTGTAATTTCCATCGGCATCTTGATTAAGGTACATGATTTGAACCAAGTAGTTAATATTACGGATATAGCTTTGATTGTTAAAGACTAATTGATTACCAGGTTTGACTTTACTTGGTGCCGGTTTAATCAAAATGGAATCACCCGTAGCATGTTTTGAGGGTGTAAGGTGTAGGTTATAGGTGTTACCGCTGTCACTTACAATATACAAATTAAATGATGCAGCCTGATTTGGTACTAGATAAATTTGCCCCAATGGTTTAGTAATTTTCTTCGTAACATCTGCAGAAGAATAGTCTTTAATGATTTTTTGATCTTCAATCTCAATCCTGGTTAAATTTTTGTTTGAGATGGTTGCAGAAATGGTATCACCATTATCAGCAATAAAAACCTCTTTAGCAAATACACTTAACGATATTAAGCAAAAAATTGGTAGCAAACGCTTCATCTTAGCTCCTTCATTTGCGGATCGTTATCCGCTAATTGCTCAATCCCTGCGATTTTTGGGATATAGTTATTAATGATAAATGTTAATTTATAATTTTGGTGTTTTGAACTACTAATATTCTTATCTATATATTGGTTCAATGTACCCATCACATAAATCACATTGTCTTTATTGATAATCTTAATTGTTTGTACATAAAAATTCTGTGACAAATTATTAGTTTTAACTTGGGTTGCAATATCCATTAACTTTGACTGTAACTCATCACGATACTTTGAATCAACCAATGTCATTAGCTCATTCTGTTGAGCCTGAACATTGTTAGGTGTAATATTTAGCAGTAAATCTAGAATATTGCGAGCTAATAAATTTAAATACTCCGGAGAAGCCTTATTATTAGTAATCATCATTTTGTATTCAGGTGCCATAACTGGTGACATTACAACTCGTTCATGAAAAATGCTATAAACTAAACCAAAAGCCAAAACTACATTAGCGAGAACCATCCATCCAAGATATTTCTTAAATAATTGATAACTTTTTTTTAGGTTCTTATTTTGCTGTTCAAAAGTTAGCTTATCCATTTAACCTCCAATGTAACGAATATGAGATGGCGGAAAAGTGTCATTCCTAAATAACAATGACTCTTTCTCACGAAGATCAAGTTGTTTTTTAAATCCTGATCTGGTAAATACTGATGGCACATTAAATTCTAACCAATGGCGTATATAGCCATTTGGTTTACCTATACCAACTTGTCTCAATCCTTGACCAACTATAATAGTTACGACTAATGATAAAAATAACCCAACCATTCCTGGAAAAACCAGCCATAAAATCCATGGAATGAATAAAAAAATTGCTTCATCAGCTTTCCAAATAAGGACATAGTTCTGGTTAATTTCGCGTGGAATGTAATAGTTTTTATCGCTCATGATTAAGCCTGAACTTCACTTAAAGCTACTTCATTATTTTTACGTCCATATTTAGCATACACCCCTAATGCTGAAGCTGACATTAAGATAACTAAATCAATCAAAGTAAATTGTGGGTGATTGATGGAGTTAATTGTGCCACTAGCACCAAAGATATCTTCAAGAACTGCTGGTCCGTAATGTAATGCGAGTGTTAGACCAAATACAGGAAACATTATTTTCATGGAAGCTTGTCCCGCGACAGCTGCTGCAGCACCTAAAAACCCAAATAGTACAAACATGAAACCTAAAGAACCACCAAGCCAATCTTTAAGTTTTTGTACGATATCATTAAAAGTTGTATCACCACCAGCAGCAAAACACAGTGCAGGTGAAAGCATTACTAGCATTAGAGCTGCGTACTTACTATAACGTTGAGATTTTCTATTCATAATTAGTTACTCCATTGAATACATTGTTTAGGTTTAGATTTTTGAATATGATTAACTTTTTTATGTTTTTTAATTTTGTGGTGACTCCTTTTATGAGATGATTTGATAATAGGTGTTTCAGTAACTGCTAAAGGTATGATTATTGGCTCATCTGGCTCTAGCGGCTTATATGCACCTTTAGTTAAAACACTTGGAGCAGGGCAAGATTCACAGTAAAAATATGTTTGCCCATGCGGCGTGGTAGCTATAGGTGTATTAGTTTTAACTGGTTTATCACTACTGCAGCCAATAACTGCAATAGCTAAAACCAGACAGGGGATTCTCTTAATGTTCAACTTGAGTATGTTCCTCTAAAATTTGTTTTTTCAATTGTTCTAATTGATTGATTTTGTTAATTTGATCCTGAGTAAGTTTAGGATGCTTCTCTAAGTCATTCCAGCGATTTATTATTGGTATTGGGTTGCTAGTACCATAAAGCATCATGTATTTATTAGCTCCGATGTTGGCAATCTTTGCTTCTTGAGCTGCTATGTCCATTAATTTAGCCTGAAGCTCATTTGCAAAAATATTGCTTGAAGCAAGCCCCAGTCCAATTAGAAATAATAATTTAGGGTTCATACTAATGTTTTTTATCTTGTTGAATTAAATTTCTTAACTCGTTAACGTATTCATTTGTTTCATGTTCAATAATTTGTCTAATCTGTACATGTTTGAGCGTTACTTGTGGCTCAATGATGTAATAAGTTAATCTATCTTCACTGTTATATTTACTGGTTTCACGTTGCGCAGTTAGTAATTGATAAACCCAGTCGATGTACGTGCTTTCCCAGATAATATTTTTTCCGTTATAGCTAAGTTTTTTCTCAAGTGAAAATTCCACGTTCATCGCAGATTGTTTGCCAACATCCCAAAAATACTTATTCTTATGATAGCGAGGATACATTAATTTGACTTCGTCTCCTTGGGCTGTATAGATATTATAGTTGGCTAACATTGGCTTAAGCTTTTCAATAAGAATCTTAGAATCTTCATTCCTGGTCAATGAGTCTATACAGAAATTTTCTAGCGTCACAACTCTATTTATTCCTTCCTGGATATTTTCTTTACTTGTAATTAACAGAGCATTCATAATTTGCTCCACCATCTTTATGGTATTAGTGCTAAGTTCAGGGAATAAATTGATTTCGGTTATAATTAAAAACATTTGGTCATTTGAAATTTCGTGCATTAAATTATTCCTCAAAATTTACTAGCACAATTCTAGCGAAAACGGAAGTGAAAAAATCTGTCAATTTGTCAGATTCGTCTGTCAATTTGTCAGGTTTCATGAAAATAAAACATTTTTTGTTGTATAATTGCCGACAACAACCATGCTATTAGATATGGCATTATGATTTTGATAAAATTTTGAAGAAAAATATGTGCAAATTAATAGCTATTCGAACTACAATTTAGTTTGCTATTACTTGGTATTCATGTGATGATATTTTGATGAAGTAGAAATAGAAAAATCTGCCCGTTTGGCAGATCATGAGAAATTTGAGATTTATTTTTAAAGCTATCTTATTTTATAGGTCAAGTTGAACTTTTATAATACCTGAAATGTTATCCATCTCTGCAGCATTTACCGAGCCAATAAAATCACCAAAGCGACTTTTATCAACTGTCGTAATTTGATCAGCCAAAACTTTGCCTTGTTTACCTCTAACCTGTACGAGGGTTTCACAGGGGTAAACTCTGGAGATATTGGATGTTACTGGCAGCACCTGAACTCGTTGCATGTACATATTGTTTAGATTATTGCTAACAATGACTGCAGGTCTCTTCTTTTGAATTTCGGAGCCAACTGCCGGATCAAAATTTACCCAATAAATATCACCACGATTCATGACCAACATCCCCAAACGTTCCACTTACCCATTCTTGAGCCTCATGTTCGCGGTTTTTATCTTTTGCCATCGTTTTATATGCCGAAGCAAGATCCGATTTATCAACGAATGGTCGAATAAAGTTCTCAATCCATTTACTAACATTACCACGGCCGACAAGCTGAGTGAAATGTTCCCAAAGAACTTCGTCTTGTATGTAAAGGTTTACACGCTTACTCATAATAACTTACTCCATAAATATACATAATTATACACACATATAAATATAAATAGAAAAATATTTACAAAAATCTTTCCGATTTTGAGATTACTTTGTCAAAAAATCCTAGCAGGGTATGGGGGCGGCAATGAGCCCCCATTAGTTAAGGGGTTTTAAAGGGGTGAGCTCGTCGAACCCCTTTTGCTTAATGCACCGCAGGTTATTTCTAAAACTATCGGGGTGCCAACAACGATAGCTGGGTAGTTATCAACACCTTTCGGGTGTTGTACTTTGAAGAGTTTGAAAAAGTGTGTTAGTATGGGGATTGCTTAACATCTGTTTTGATTGTCTATATTGTCAGTTATTTTGGGGGATACCCGTATTCTGTTGAGATTTGCCCGTGAATTATGGACGGATTGCCCAACCATTGTTAGGCAATTCCCCTCAGATCTAACTTAGTTATCAACAGAGCTATAGCTAAATTGATAGTGGTGGCTTATATTATGAATTTTTGAGCAGTTTCGTCATGTTGATTATCTTGTTGAACGTGTTGATATTGCATTGTGGTCTCAATTGAGGAGTGGCGGAGGTTTTTTTGTACTATTCTAATGTCAACTCCAGCATTTACTTGATAAGTTGCTGATGAGTGTCTAAACCAGTGCGTGGATACGTGTAAAAGCTTATCAGAGAATCCTTGATTATCTGCTTCAGTGATTGCAAACATTGAGCATAGCTTTTTAATATCGTTCCAGATTGTAGTTGCTGTTATTGCTCGGTATTTGTTCTTTACTAGCCTAATAATTAAAGGTACATCAGTTTCTAAAGCGGTACGATTATTTATGTTAGGCAAGCCAAAAGCTTCGCGGTATTCGTTGAGATGGTTAACCAAATCAGGTAATATTGGAATTTCTCCATATTTGTTACCTTTGCCAATTACCTTGAACCATAGCCTATTATTCTTGTAGATTAAATCACTCATTTTGGCATTGACAACTTCGGATCGTCGAGCACCAGTATAAATGAGCAGCATAATAATCCATTTGATTCTAACTTTAAAATTAATATTATGCGCAGAATCTTCAGGTAGTGAAGTAATAAAATTTAGTAGACTCTTAAACTCTGCTAAGGTTAAATACTTCTCAATTGATAATTCCTTTGTCTCTGAATAGCGTATGTTTGGAAATGGAGATTTTATGATATAACCAGTATGAGTTAAATCATTACATAATTGCCTGATTACCTGCATATTGAATCTGATGGAACTTTTTGATAAACTAGATCTGAAAGGGCGCCATTCTGGATGATTAAAATGACGGCGAGAACCACACCAAGACTCTGGTGGATTTTGAATAAATTGATAGTAGTCTATAATATCTCGGTTAGTCATACTTTTTAACTTAATCCCTCGGTACTTCATCCAGATTAAAAACCGAAATATAACAACGCGGTAGGTATTAAATGAATTGTGATTATTTTTTAATTTTAACCAATAACATACCTCAATAACATCTTCACACTGAGTTTCACGGGAAATATTAGAATTAGTAAGAAATGATGATTTTATTTTGCTAAACATAATTACACCCCTAAAAAGTTGAGTGTAGCACAAAATTTAGCTGAAAATAGACAAAGTCATTTGACTTTTAAGTATGAATATAGTAGAATATCAATAGTCACTAATTAGTTAGTACTATCTTACGATGCAACGGTCAGTTAACCGCTATCCGTTGCTTGTAGGGTTATTCATCAGCATTGTTATTTTTTGAGCGGCAAACTCGCGAAATAACTACTTTACCTTAAAACCCAAGGATCCGCATTATGTCCTCTAATGAACCCAAAAATTATACCACACCTTATACAATTAACAACAATTATTTTAATAAAAATGTGTCTATTTTTAGCGACACTACAAATGACTCAAAGTATAGAGAGATTTGCTATAATATCTGAAGTTTAAAGAGTTGATGTGCAGCAATGGAGAAAATTATGCAAAAAACAGAAATACAGAAAATGCGCGATGGTGAACCTTTTTATGCTTTTGATCCAGAAATTCAGGCTTTACGTAGCCGTGCGCAAAAGTTAACATTTAAACTAAATCAAAGCATCGCAGATGGTAGTGATGAGCGTCGCGAGCTGCTTACTCAGTTATTTGCTTCCATTGGTGAACGTTGTCATATTGAATCGAATTTTCACTGCGATTATGGTGTGAATATTTCTATCGGTACGGGATTTTTTGCGAATTTTAATCTGACTATTTTGGATTTAGCTAAGGTTACAATTGGTAGAGATGTGTTATTTGCACCAAATGTTCAATTGTATACGGCTTATCATCCGCTTGAGCCTCAAGCCCGTGCAGCGCTGGAAGTTATGGCAAAACCAATTACTATTGGCAACAATGTTTGGCTAGGCGGTGGGGTAATTGTTTTGCCTGGTGTTACAATTGGTAATAATAGCGTAATCGGGGCGGGTAGTGTCGTTACCAAAGATATACCAGCTAATGGCGTGGCTTGCGGTAATCCATGCAAAGTGGTACGGCAAATTTAGCCTATATACTTCTTTGTCTTTAAATCTTGTACTTTGTCGGATTTCAAAAAAGACTCTTTATGTGGTTCTTGCTACACGGCGTCGTCTTTTTTTATCAATCTTTCGCGTCCAAGAATCAAATTCTATGAGTATATATGATTGCTATTGCTACTTTATTAATTTTCTGACCTTTCGCTCAATCATTATTAAACGATTTGCCAGATTATCAATAGTCACTAATTGTTCGGCAAGCTTTTGTTTCAATAATTCAAGTTCGTTGTGGAGTTCGTCATTATTCATTGCTATATTATCCTGTAAAGATCCTACTATAGCACATAACCAAGATTAGTATTTAAAATTATAAAGTAAATCAGAATATTTCATGAAATTTTTTATCTATCGCCCAATTCTATCTAGTGTGATTAGTATAATAACTGCGCTGTGCGGACTGGTAGCGTTATTTAATTTACCAGTGAGCCAATTTCCCAATCTCTCTCCACCATCAATTTCTATTCGAACCAGTTTTCCTGGTGCTAACGCTGAAACAGCCGCTAGCGTTGTCGGTACCCAGATTGAGGGGATGCTTAATGGTGTGCCAAATTTATTGTATATGACAAGCAATTCATCGACTGGTAAAATCTCAATTAATATGACATTTGAAGTTGGAACTGATTTAAACAGCGCGATTAATGATGTGCTTAACCGACTCTATGCGGCTAAAGACTTATTACCCGCTGTTGTTCAGCAACTAGGTATTACAGCCAGAAAGAGTTCACCAGATAATCTCATGATGATTGCTTTTTATGCTGAACCTTACCGTGATCCCACTTGGATTAGCAGTTACTTACAACGAACCGTAGTTAATGATCTGGAGCTAATTCCATCTGTTGGACAAGTAAATGTTTTTGGCGCGGGTAGGTTTGTGATTACAGCATGGCTAGATCCGAATAAAATGCAGCGCTATGGGATTGGTGTTTCAGATATTAAAGCAGCAATCAATGACCAAAATCAGGAGTATGTGGTTGGGCGAATGAATTCAGCTCCCGATGATAATGAAAATCAATTAGCAATCAACATCATTGGGCAGCAAATGTATAGTACTACTGATGAATTAGCTAATGTAATTTTACGCAATGATAACAATGAGACTGTGCGGCTAAAAGATATTGCACGAATAGCAATGTCTTCCAATGACTTTACCACCACATCATATGCTTATTTTCGTGATAAACAGGGTGCCTTTAAGCGCTACCAAATTGTAACGATGGCAATCTCACTCTTGCCCGGTGCGAATGAATTATTAGCTAAAAAACAAATTTTACAAAAATTAGAGCAAGAAAGTAAACATTTTCCATCAGGAATTAACTATCGAATTACACAGGATAATTCTCGCTTTATTGCCGCATCAATTGATAATGTAGTAACAACAATCATTATTGCTTTTTTTCTGGTGGCTGTGATTCTCCTCCTATTTTTACAATCGTGGCGTGCCAGTCTGGTCGCAATTTGTGCTATTCCAGTATCAATTCTAGGAACTATGGCGTGTTTGTATGTTTTTGGTTTTTCTTTAAATACACTCAGCTTGTTTGCGATGATTTTAGCGATTGGAATTGTGGTTGATGATGCTATTGTTATTGTTGAAAATATTGAACGCATTCGTAATGAACATCCAGAAATGAGTTTGTATCGAGTTATTGAGCAAGCATTAGATGAAGTAGCTGGCGCAGTTGTTGCTATTGTTTTAGTTTTAAGCGTAGTATTTGTTCCTGTGCTGATGCTAAAAGGTTTAAGCGGAATAATGTATCGCCAGTTTGCTGCAACCATTGCCAGTGCTGTAGTTATTTCTGGAATTAATGCGCTTACCTTTATTCCCGCCTTATGCTCTATCCTACTAAAGAAATCTCATTCAATTCCTGCGCAAAGAGGTTTTTTTCTAGTCTTTAATCGACAATTTGCCAAATTAAACCATTTTTATGTTCGGGTTGCCGAACGCTTGATTTTAATGAAGAAAACGGTATTCTTCATCTGGTTAGCAATTATTCTGGCGACGATTGGAATGTACAAAGTTATTTCGGTTGGTTTTATTCCTAACGAAGATCAGGGCTTACTTTTTGCGTCGTTAAATTTACCAACTTCTTATACGTTAGAAGAAACTCAGAAACAAACTACAGCGCTTATTGCTAAGCTTACCAAAAATTCAAATATTGATTCCGTGGTTAGTATCAGTGGTGTTGATTTTCTTGATTCTGGCAGCAGTAAATCTAACTCTGCTTCAATGTCAGTTATTTTAAAAGATTGGACTGAGCGTAGTGGAGTGCATCAAACCGCTAATAGTGTAATTCATCAAATCGAAACGCTGAGCCGTCGTTTTCACGGAATGACTGCACGCGCCTACAATCAGCCGCCGATTCGTGGGCTAAGCACCACTGGTGGTGTGGAGTTTTATGTAGAAGATCGGGTGGTTGGAGATCCAGCGAAATTAGAAGAAATCTGCAATCAGTTGATAAAGCGACTCCAGTCACATCGTGAAATTGCTGATGCTTATCAAACTTTAAATACCCACTCGCTGCAAATTAAAGTAGAGCCTGATGTTGATCGTGCCAAATACTATGGGGTAAATTTACAGAATTATTATAATGCATTGCAAGCGACCTATACCAATACGCCGGTAAATTTTGCCTATATCATGCAAGATCAAAGCTGGGTATATTTGCAGGCTGATGCACCGTATCGGATGTCGATTAATAATCTGGATAATGTTTATGTAAAATCGTCGAATAACTCTATGGTGCCTCTGGCAGCAATTTCAACTGTAACTAGCGGAACTGCGGCTAAAGTTATTCAGCATTTTAACGGCTATCTGGCATCGCGGATTATTGTTAAACCAGCACCAAAATATTCGATGGGCGATGCAATGAGTGTTATTACTGAGGAAGCCACTACATTACCCAAAGGTTATTATTATGACTGGTTTGGCACTAGTTTTCAGCAGCAGCAATCGCAGAATAATTCTATTTTAGCATTTGCTTTTTCTTTAGCCATGATTTATTTGGTGCTTGCCGCTTTGTATGAAATGTGGCGGCTACCTATTGTAGTTTTGTTGGGCGTTCCAGCAGCATTATTTGGCGCCGCGATAATTTTGCTTTTAAGCGGTAAAGAGAATGATCTTTATTTCCAGATTAGCTTGATTGCCTTACTTGGCTTAGCCGCTAAGAACATTATTCTTTTAGTTGAGTTTGCGCTGCAATGGATAAAGCAAGGGCACGGTGTGCGTGATAGTGCTATACATGCGCTAAGGATTCGCTTTCGTCCGATTATAATGACCTCAATAACCTTTATCGCAGGTACGATTCCTTTGGTAATTGCGGATGGAGCAGGGGCAAATGCTCAGCATTCAGTTGGCTTTGGAATTATTGGTGGGATGCTTGGCTCGGTATTGATTGCTACTTTACTGACTCCCGCATTTTTTAATCTGGTAATGAGGAAAGCTCAGAAAGATAAACCTAAATAATTAAAACCAGCTACTAATTTTTTGCCCAAGGGTTTTAGCACCATTACCAACTGCTTTTCCTGTATTACCGATAGATGAGCCAAGATTACCTGCAATTTGGCTATTGACACTATTCCAATCAATAGTATGACTTTGTCCTTTATAACCACTTAATGTTATTGGGTAAACTACCTTACCTGTCAAACTGCTAGGATCTGCGACAAAACGTGCATTAATCTTAGCATTTAGATTTTTAGATTGAAGGTTATAGCTACCACTACCATTAGCAACAAGATCAGGGCCCGCTAGATTTAATCCAGAAAAAGCTATAATATCCGATTTATAATTCGTGGTAGTGCTTAAGCTACCCAAATTACTTTGTTGATGGTAGTTTTTATTACCATCACTAGAAGCTGCTCTAACGTTAGCCTTAATTTGTGCAACTGTACTGCTAAGTGTAATAAGCTTGATTGGATTACTCAGGATACCAGAGATTTGACTTGAAAGATAATGCAGATTATATCCCACAAGAGTTAATTGCTTGATCTGTAGATTTTGCTGAAGAGCCAACTCTTTTTGATTGGTAATTGTTCCTGAGCTTTGTAGGTTTGAGATTAATAAGTGATAACCATTAAGCGGTACAAACTCTGATGCTTCAAACTGATCAACTTGAAGTTGAGAGTAAGCTTTAAATGGAGAAAGAGAGGTAGCATTTAACTCTAAATAAGCCGTACTTGTTCCAAATTTAAAAATAGTATCAGTTAAATTTAAACTATGTCCTGTTCCGGTAAAATTAGTTTTAAAGTTTGCATTTTGTAAGGGGGCAGCTTTAAATAGTCTTGTCGGGTTTAGTCCGATTCCACGTAGAAATGGATACAGCGCAAAATTATGACTATCAACTTTACCTGAATAATTGAGATCGGCATAATTAAAATCCAATTTGCCAGAAATTTGATCATTTAGCTCATAATCAACCTGATTAATATTGATAATGTTACCGTTAGTATAGTAACGCATTAATCCATTTTGTCCGCTTTTTAACATAAGATTAATTGAACTTAGGATGAAATGTTGGTCTTGACTTAGGTCTTGGTATTCAATGCTGGCATTTTTTAATTTTATACTACTTAATTGCATAATCATAGATGTGTTATGGGCAGTTGATGGAGTAGTAAAATTCCAGTTATTATTATTACCGTCGGTTAACAAGGTTAATTTAGGGTTGTGTAATATTACCTTATCTATATAAATCCGACCATGAAGAAGTGGTTTGAGCTGTAAAATAACTTCACAAGTGCTGGCGCTAGCAAGTGGGGTTGTGAGGATTTGGTTATTATTTCTCAGGCTAACGTTGTGGGCGGTTAGGGCGAGAGAAGGCCATAAATCCCAATTGATTGAACCAATTTCCAGCTTAGCTCCGATTTCCTGAGCTGCTAATTGTGAAATTAATGGCTTATAGCGTTCTGGGCTGATTAGTTGGGTGAGAGCAAAGAGACTAAGTGATATTATAGCAATTAAACTAATTAGTAAGTAGAGAAAATATTTTAGTAATTTACGATTAAGCATGAGTATTGACTGGCTAAGTTTTGAATTACTTGATTATAGCACGAAATGATATTTTTGATGGTTGTAATTTGGCTTAGAGAAGAATGTGGTCGGGGCGGTGGGATTCGAACTCACGACCCCTTGATCCCAAATCAAGTGCGC
>CAYIZV010000004.1:29802-89219 GCA_964367915.1 uncultured Neisseria sp. | reverse complement strand
TTCGAGTCTCTTCTTCCGCACCACTAACATACTGTTATGATTACATCAAAAAACCAAATGGCGACATTTTGGCGACTTCTAAATAAAAACACTAAAATTTAATTAACAAAGTATTATTAATCATTAGCTATTTTATCATAGTTAATTATTAATCATACTTCATTAAGCACCCTACTCTATTGGGTGCTTTTTTATTGGAGTATCGTTTATGAAAATCACATCTAACCATCCCCTAGCCCATCACGGGCTTGTCGTAGGTCAGCAAATCAATCATAATGGAATTAGCTACAATGTCACATCTGATGATTTTGGAGTGTATAATTTAGATCCAGAACCATTATGCGTTTGGAAAAAGAGAACTTGTTATTAACATCCCGCTATATGCGGGATTTTTTATTAGGAATCTGTAATGGAAGTAAAATTTAAAAAAGAGCGTCGATGTCACTCAAAAAATATATTACGGATTGAAAGTTCCATCAACAAAATAATCAATGAGATTCTCAGTGACATTGATCTATTTGATGGCGCAAGTATATGGTATGAAATAAATAATGTAAGTTTGAGTGAACTCGAAGTTTGCGGAGAAGCGTATTTATTGTATACTAACTTAGATGATTTTGAGAAAAACCCAATAACCATTATTTTGTGGCATGAAAGCTTTTTAATTGACTATAATTTAGACATTCCTAATTTAGATATTTTTCCAGCTAAAAATGATTTAAATGCTGAATTGCAAAAAATTGAACTGTACAAAAGACTTGAGTTTGACAAAATTAATGAAGATTGCGAAGATGAAGATCTATTAATAGATGCCGTCTGGAAAAACGTTGAAGCAATGGTCTTAAGTTGTTTTCGTAAGTTTGGTAAAGAAATTTAGCTATACGTTCGTGAATATACTAGCCACCTTCGGGTGGTTTTTTTATACCTGGAGAAAATGTGAAAATACTTGATGCTTGCTGCGGTAGCCGCATGTTTCATTTTAATAGGCAAAATCCTGATATTGTTTATGCAGATAATCGTCAATTGTCCGATACTCTATGCGACGGCCGAACTTTGAAAATATCTCCTCAAATTAAATGTGATTTTAGAAATTTACCGTTTCCTGATAATCATTTCTATCTAGTTGTATTTGACCCACCCCATTTAGTTAAAGTAGGTAATAAATCGTGGTTGGCCAAGAAATACGGGAAGCTAAACACAACTTGGCAAGATGATATACGAGATGGATTCATTGAGTGTATGCGCGTACTCAAACCTAATGCAACTCTAATCTTCAAATGGAATGAAGAGCAGATTAAACTAAGCGAATTACTAAAAGTAATACCGGAAATACCTATAGTTGGCAATAAAAGAGCGAAGACTCATTGGTTAGTATTTATGAAACAGCCGCCTAGCATTAGCTAGGCTTTTTTATTGGGTAATGAGAAATGAATGTATTATCTTTGTGCGATGGTATATCTGGAGCCATGGTAGCACTTCAACAACTAGGTATCACGCCAGATAAATACTTCGCATCGGAAGTATGCAAAAAAGCAGAAGGTATATCGATGTATAACTACCCTGACATTATAAGACTTGGTGATATTCACCAAGTTTCTTTTTTTGGACTTCCTAAAATTGATTTATTAGTTGCAGGATTTCCATGTCAATCGTTTAGTCTAATGGGTAAGCGTAAAGGATTCGATGACCCAAGAGGACAGATTTTCTTTCAAGTTATGCGGATCATTAATGAAGTAAAGCCAAAGTTCTTTATTTTAGAAAACACCCGGATGGAAAAGAAAGACATGCAAATTATTAATTCGTATGTTGGGTTTGAGCCGCAAATGATTAACTCCGCCCTGGTGAGTGCACAGCACCGTCGGCGTAATTATTGGGTAGGAAAATTAAACAATGATGGAAGCTATTCTAAAGTTTATATACCACAACCTGAAGATGAAGGAATATTTCTCAAAGATATTATTTGCCAAGAGTATGATCCAAGACTAATCGTGAATAAAAAATATACTCGATTCGTATTAGACCCTATACGGTTGCAGAAAAAGCATACTGCAGTCGATCCTGACAAAGCATTGACACAAACTAAACGACAGTATAGTTCGTGGACTGGTACGTTTTTAAAAATACCCGTTGGTAATGTCAATCCAAGCGGCAATGGTGTAAATGGAATGGTTCACCATATTGAGGGCAAGAGTGATACTTTAACCACCAATAAGGGTGAGGGGCTAAAAATTACTGGTGGTGCAATTCGCGGTCGATACTTAGAGAGCAATAAAACACAACAAGTTTTAGAATATAATAATGAAGAAAAATCAAATGCATTAACACGCACTCAAAAAACCTCTCTAGTTATATATCAACGTCCTCGAGGATTTAACAAGGGTGGCATTCACATTGATAAATGCCCTACATTAACAACAAATTCATGGCAAGATAATAACCATCTAGTCTTAGATGATTTAATCCGTAAATTATCACCACTTGAATGTGAGAGATTACAAACCTATCCAGATGAATTTACCAGATATGCAATTATCAATGGCAAAGTTAAAGAAATGGCAGATTCACCAAGATATGAAGCTATTGGTAATTCATTTACCGTTAAAGTTATTGCACATACAATAAAACATATGTTACTTGAGTGTGCGGAATATTGTACAAACAAGCACTTGGCAAAAGTTCAGATGAGTTTGTTTGTAGCCTAGGCGATTAGGCTATGATATAATTGTTTTTTGGAGGTAAATATGAGTGAGAATAAAACCATCAATCACTTAATTAAAACATTTAAAATTGAGGTTGATGAAAATAATAAAATATTTGAAAGAAATGGGATTAATAGCTCTGATATTGAACGGTTACAACACGAACTAGATAATGGAATAGTAGAAGGTAAGTATAAGGTAAAATCAATAGACTATTTTATGGATGGTAAATTGACTCGCACTAAAAGGTTAGCGCATTTTGCTGATGAAAGTAAGCACAGTGAAGAAATTAGAAATTTTAACAATAGCCTAGTCACCTAGGCTATTTTATGTTTTGGGTGAGATATATCAAATCATCTTGCCAGCCTTAAAATCTGCCAATTTCAGCCCATCAGTAAACTGACAATGTGCCAGTTCTTTGAAGGATTGCCAGCGCCCTGCCCATTCAAGACCAACACTTTCTGCAATCTCACCACATTTAGTAAATAACTTGGTATCGCTCCAAGGAATTTGACCATTAACTACTGGGGCAAAATCAAAAGCTACACGATAATTATGAAAAGACTCACCAGCTTTGGCATTGGTTACAATTTTGCCAGCAGCAGTACGCCCCTGAGCATACAAAGCATTTTGGCTTTCATGATCCCGGTATGTGCTTGTAAGCATGACTTCGATACCCTGCTCTGCACACTTAGCAATGAATTGCTCACAGAGCTCTTGAACCCGTGGGTGCAGGTCGTTAATATTTCTGCTATTAATCATAAATCTATCCTTATTTAATAACGCGTTGGATAATAGCGAGTTAAATTAAATTGTACGCAATTTGGGTGTGACTGTTCACATTCAAGACCAATATCAACGCGGTAATGACTTAAATTATCGCCTTCGGTAATTTTCCGGCAGATAAAATAGTTAGGGTTAGATGAGTCGCATGATGGCCAGTGTTTATAATCATTTGAGTGATTAATTGGTTTAGGTCGATCTGCCCAGTCATTATAGTCAGAATTATTGCGACCTACGCCCCAAACATAACCATTGTCTTTTGAAGCGCTAAAAACATTGTACGTGTAGAAGTCTTTGGATTCATGGATTGTTTTTATTTCCCCCTTGCTTGCTTGCGAATATGTAACTGTATATTTACCGATTGCGTAAACTGCAAAATGAACTTCCTTGACATTGCTATTTACTTCCAGCCGATTGCAGAAAGTTTGATTAGCTCCCATGGTAGTATCATTCATTTTCACATCAGGTCGGGCTTGCCCATCCCAAAACGTATTGTTAATATAATCTACATAGACTTTTTGATCAACTGTTGATGTGTTCTTAATGCAAAACCAAGTTTCCTTGCTTGCGGCAAATACATTAACAGAAACAAAACACAAAACCAAAAGTAATAATTTTTTCATGATAAATCCTATCTTGATAAAGAACAAGTTAAAGTAACACCGCTACCATGACAATAATTTGCAGAGAAAGCGGCATTGTTGTAGTACCCAGTAGTAGCGCAACTACTGAGCAGCAGAGCTAGTACGCTTGTAATTAATATTCGCATTAGCATTATTGCCACCATAGTTAAAATTAGCACCACTTTCCTTCGCATAATTTGCGTTAGCCTTATTAGTTTCGATATTCATAGATTGGATGCCTGAACATGCTACAATAGCTACGCAAGCGATTAAACTAATCAATCTTTTCATTTTTACGACCTTTCTTAAAAATATAATCAATAAATCCCTCAGTTCCGCCTTTTAGGACCTTAACCAATACAATTGCACCAAAAAGATACAATCCCTCACGCGCCAAGCCCTCTTGACTCAGCCACGCTAAAACTTCGTGTAGCATCATTATTCACCGCGTTTCTTATAAATACGCTTAACTGCAAATTTCCAAATAGTAAAAAGAATAATAAGGCTCAAAATGGCTTGATACGAAATAGTTTTTGCAACCAAGCTGCTAGTATTAAATAATCCGTAGACTAATATTATGAATGAACTGATATCTACATAATCACGCAATTTTGGTAGCGGGATTACCACGGTTAATACTCCAGCAACTCCAGATAATAAGATTAGAATACCGGTAACTATATTTACCCAGCGAACTGAGTCAATCGCTATAAATAATCCGATAATCAATGTGATTACTGCAATAATAAATGTAAGCTCGTCCAATAAGTTACGCTTGCCTGTTAATAGTTCAATAAGTCCTGTTTTAATTTTCATAATAACCACCTAGTCGTGCCTTTCTAAATTGATTAATAAATTCTTGGTGAGATAAGATAACAATTTCACCATCACTAAGCATAATCCAATCAGCTGTTTTAACTATCTTTTTATTAACTGATGCAGCAATACCATCTGGGTTGTCAATTAGTTTGATTTTTCCAGATAAAATTAAATCAGCAATAGATTTAGGAATAACAGAAGATGAACCGACCTGCCAAGCATCAATATCGCCAATAAGAGCTTCATCAGAGACTGCTTCCAACTTAACGCCGTTAGCATCATATATATTACCTTCTAGGTATAGCGTACTAATGAATGCTGTAGCATCTGCTTGACCGTACAGTAATTGAAGCCGTACGCCAATTTGGCATACAGTACCACCACCGACCATTGAGTATTCATTTGAAAAAGATACTTCATTGGCTACATTTTTATCTTTGGATAAAACACCTTGTGAGCCTTCGCCAAGATTTACCCATTGACCAGACCCCGCTAGTACACCAATGACTTGGATATTAATGTAGTAGTTACTTTTTGTAATCGTATCAAGATTATATATTGACACTCGTCCGCGATAAACTAATGTCTGTCCAGCCACAATTGAAGCAGGGAACGTCTGATCTAATTGTAATAACCCATCAGATTTACATACCAACGCTAATTGGCTTGATTGAGTACTGCCACTTAAACTTTTGAATTCAATCTTTTGAGAGATGCAATCATTTGCAGATAAAGTATGAATTGGTGAATTAAATGATACTGGTATTGTCATTTTAACCGCGCCAATACTAAACACCCAATTATTGAATGTTCCAGTACCGCTGGTAACATCTACTAGTATACTTAATGCATTACCACTAAATGCCGTAATTAGTCCTTCCATAAAATTTGCTGGAGTTGCTTTGCTGGCAACCCTTACCCGCGAACCAACTGCAAACGCCGTAGCTGTAGATGCCAGATTGGTTGTGAAAGAGATTTCACCAGTTGCAATTTTGATTGAGGTTGTCGAAGTTAATCCAGCGTAACCAAGTCCTGTTGCCCCAGTATCCCCTTTAACTCCTTGAGCGCCTGCATCACCCTTTGCACCAGTTGCACCGATATCGCCTTTGGCTCCTTGCGCTCCAGTTTCCCCCTTGACGCCCTGAATACCTTGTTGACCTTGCGCGCCATCTTTGCCATCTTTTCCATTGGTACCTTTAAGGCTGTTGATAAAATCATTCTCGGTTCCCGTATGTCCAGCTTTTAACCAAACTTGATATGCAGAATCACCAGGATCACCCTTTTGTCCACCACCACCTGATTTTGCCCATTCACTCCACTGATTAGTTTTACTATTGTAAGTTTCAGTATAAATTTGCCCATCGGTACCAAACAGGTTTTGGATAATAAGCTTGATATTGTCGTCTGTCCAGGCATAAGTAATAATCACTGTCAGTGCGCCCGTCACTGGTGGTGCATTGATTAGTTGATTATCACCAGATATGCCGTAAGTGCCGTTATCTTTCAGCGTGTGCATGTCAATAACCTGATTTGCAGACAGCAATATTTTTTTAGTCTGATTCTGAGATTTATTATTCATTATAAGTTCCACTCTATAAATAAAACCAAACTGGTTCAGCTGGCAAGCTAGCCAGTTCACCACGAATTATTAAAATTAAGCTGCCATTATATTCAGCTAACTCTTCTTTTTGAGCTTGAGTTAAGCTGTGATCATGGGCATAAAGCTGGCTTTCATTTAATCTTTCACGCGCAATCTCAGCTAAACTAGCCTGCTGTTCCTGTTTATGACGATTTTCAAAATCAGCAATATCATCATTGCTATAGCCCAAATGCTCATTTGGTTTAAGAACTTCGTAACCACATGGTAAATAGTGCCCATCACTACGCGGTGTAGTTTGATTGATGTATAGATCTGCAGCATAGCGAACCATTTGATCTCCATTATTAATGGCTGCCTGCAGCCGCGTATAACGACCAGTTAGATTCTGTTGTTTCATGAGCATAATCAGAGTATCATCAACTCTGACAATATTATCAGCAGTAGTTGTTACGTAATTAGTTGTTCCTGCAGTTATGCTGATACTTGAAGCAAACCTTTGTCCAGCCTTGGCTACCCAAGTTGGTGCACCGGTTAATGCTGGCGACAGTCCTGTACAGGTGTATTTATTTATATCTACAAAGCCCATAACTAAATAATTACCGAACCCAAAAGATTTAGCACCTTGATATACAATATTACAAGAACCTGAAGCTAGTGGTGCGCTGATTGTGTCAGTTAACGCTGCAGATGATGCAGGGAATTGTGTACCATCCCATTTACGAATTTCAAAAACTGCAGAATTAGTAACAAGTGTCGCTAAATAGTTTGTTCCGTCATTATCAGTGGTGACAACTGGGTAATATCTATTAGTAATAGTTTGTACAAGTCCCCATGTTGCATCAGTATTGTTGTATTTGTAAATATGTGTTGTGCCTGATAAACCTTGTACCAAATATGTATCATTTTGATAATTAAATGATTTTAAACTTTGCTCATAATTCTCTACACCAAAAAATGAAGATGTATTTAATAAAGTTAATTTACCATTTGTACCAATTGTATATTTTGAAATAGAATAACTAACTTGAGCATTATATTTAAACCACGAAGCAGCTAATACATAATTCACATTACTAATATTTGCAATACAAAGCGATGCTATATTTGGAGTAGAAGTAGGATCACTTGCTGCGTCCCTAATAAAAAACTTGGTTGCAATATCCCATTTATAAACTAACATCCCACCTTTTGTAGCAAATGCAGCTAAGTATGTGACTCCATTAGCTTCATAAATTACAGCATCGGTAAATATATGCGCTTCGAGATATGATGATGATATAGCTTGATAAGTACCAGCTACGCCAACTTTAGTTATATAAAGATAAGTGTAATAAAATTGACCTTGCTGGCTCCATGTCTGAGTGCTTGAAACTGTATATGCATTATCTCCATCTGTAAATGAACAATACAATATCGTGGATAAACCATCAGTTGATGCCGCACTAGGTGTACCACGCGTTTTTGTTTCAACCACATTTACTGCTGTCACATCTTTTATTGTTACCCCATCATCAACCCACAGACTACTGCCATTAGATAGTAAACCAGCTAGCGGGCTGCTAAGCACAATACTGTCCTTAGTCGTTTCAGGTAAAATATTAAGCTTGCGGGGATTAAGTGCAAAAGTAGTCTGGATACCAATCAAATCAGATTTATCTGCAGCCTGTGATATTTCTAATGTTTGACTGATGCAATTATCAGCATCGGCAATAGCCGCTCCTGCTACTACATGGCCATTGCTTATCTCTGGGACTGTTACTGTCGTTAATGCACTATTGCTACTGCTATCAGTCGTACCAGTAATGTTAATTACACTATCAACTTGTGGATTTAGATTAGCCGTAGTTACGTTGATAATTTCAGAATAACCAATATTGCCACTATGTTGTTTATTAATGCCAATTGCACGGAGATCATAAGTTGTATTTTTAATTAATCCAGAAATAACTGCAGTAAAATTGCCCGTAGCTGTCATATCACTCAAGCTGCTGCGCTGCCATGTCTGGCTGCCAGTTAAACGATATTCGAAGCCTGCCTGTACAATATTTGTCGATATCCCCAACGCATCAAGCGTTCCGTTTGCGCGTAACGAAGTACCTAAAATCTCAGTTGCTGGTTGTACGGATACATTGATTTTATAGAGGTTTAAAATATCCTGAATAACTGCTACCCGATTATCACCGCTTGCGCTGGTTATTTTGAGACGGTTTCGATGATCAACCTGTCCAGTAACTTCATAATTTGCATTAAGTAAAAAATCAAAGCTTACATAACTGGCCAGATCAATAACGTATTCAATATTGCTCACATTTTGCAAAATAACCGATAAATTAAAATCAAACGCAATAATATCCCCTTCCTCAAGTGTTGATTTATAGACTTGATTAATCGTACCGATTAGAATCAGTGAATTATCTTCATCAAAGACACCGTATTCACGAACCCACCAGCCACCAACGTTTTCAGGGACAACCGTATCAATAAATAATTCTTTTGGATCAGTTTTATTTACAACAATACTATCAATATTCGACCGCCAATTTTCACCAAGTAATCTATCTTCTTTGCCTGTTGGCGTATATTCGCTGCCAGCTCCATCACCGACTGCAAAATATTTGAGTTTAACTGTCGTACCAGTTGCTGCGGCTTGAGCTATTTTTGCTTTGCCGATATCGGTAACAATTGTTTTAGATGCTGCCATAATTCACTCCTTGCGGCTTGATAATTAATTTTTTTACAGTGGGTTGCTGAGTAAAATCAGCCTGTCCGCTAATCTTTACCCGGACTTTGGTTGATACAACTGCATAAATATCTGATTCATAAGTATTTCTGATTTGGGTCAGATACCAGCTTCGAGTATTTTTATAAGCGTTAATAAAAGCACGAATCAGCTTTAAGCGCTCTTCTGATAGATCACCGCTATCATTTACCATAATCCTGAACCAGTAAGGATCTCCGCCGTACTCAAACCACTCGGCAATTTCGGCACTTAAACCCAGCACACCCAGTGCGTACTTGATACCTTTCTTGGTACCTTTGAGTTTTTTTAGCTGAATATAATTTTGAATGAAATTAATTTTATCCTGACGAGTTTTGATAAATACCGTCTCAATCGAATTGGCAATTCCACACTCCACCAGCAGATAATCCAGCGTCAAATCATCGAGCTTGTCCAGCTTGGTAAACAAAATCTTGGTTGTGATAATCTCGACGATTTCGTCAATCTCTGGTTGCACTGCAGCACAAATCCAGCGTATTTCCTGTTGTTTGCGCAGTGAATCTGGCATTAAATCAATCAGTTTAGTATCAAGAATGTTTGCCATCAATAATCTTTCTCAATGCCGCCATAGTTAATCACCAACTCGGTATTGTTACCAACCTGCAGGCAAGTTAACTCGGTTTGTGTTGGTGCAGTAATCACTACCCGTCGTGCTCCGGCTGCCATAATCATGGCTTCAAGTAGTGAGGGATTAATTGCGCGTCCAAGTTTGGTTTTAGTCAGATAAATGAAATTAGCTACCGCTTGAGCTACTCCAGCCTGAATCTGACTGACTTCAACATCGGTCTTGGAGCTGATCCAGTAAGTTAACTCAATCCGGTAATCAATTTGCTTGGGTGCAATAACTTCCAGCTTGTCAGTCAATGGTCGCCGATCTTCGGGATTACAGGTTTCAAGAATCAATGCCAGCTCGGCAGGTGTTGGCAATCTTCCATCAGTCATCAAAGGAACTAACTGCACAACACCAGGGCTTGGTGAATATGGCTCAACGTCAATAACCGCAGTCGATGCTTCCCGCGCCCAGTATTTGTAGGCATTATCTGGACCAGCCGTGGATAATTTATCTGGTGCAGCCAAACGCCTTGCCTGAAACAGCTCATCTGATTCTTTATTATCACCACCTGTGGAAGCATCAATATTAACTACGCCACCGATGTAAGCAATTGGATCAACCAGATTAACAATCTGGCCAGCCACATAATTATTACCCGCATCACCACCAACTGTGGCAATACAGATAATCGTGGCTGATTCCTGTCCAGCTTTGACACTTACTGTTTCGGGTACTTCAAAGAATATTTTGCTGTCTGCAGTAACTCGTGTACCAGCCTCAATCGTCAGATCATAGCCCAATACTTGACTAAGGGTAAATATCATGGTTACCCGCGCCTTAACTGCTTTCTTGCGCTCCAGATCAAAATCAGCCGCAAAAGCATCAAGGTACTCATCTTGGGCATAAGGCAGTAAATTTTGTTTACCGGTAAAATCAATCGTTGCCCGCAAACTCACAAACTGGGCGGTAAGAACATTAAACAATGTCATTAGCGGGTCGGCTTTAGCCAGTGTGCGATTGGATTCCTTTTCGTAACCTTTGACAAATCCCTCGAGGATTTTTTGCGGGTCTTTGTCCGCAAAGGTTATTGGTTTAAGATTGTTTAGATTCATAGATATTTCTCATCTATTTCAATAATTAAAGTTGGAGTTAAAATACCTTCCCGTACATCGCTTCCACTATAATCAAACTGTTTAATCTTGGCTCGTGGCTCATATTTTTTCATCTGCTTAATCGTATCTATCTGAAAGATCATGACCGCTTTATCAGCAGGTAAATCCACAATTTCCTCATCAAAGCCCATATCACGCTGATATGGAATGCTACCTTTAATACTCAAACAAATATTGCGGATATTTTGAATAACCTCTTCAAGCACGTTGCTCGGAGCAAAATTAATTGCTGCAACTTCATCACTAAGTCTAACTGTATATTCCATTTAGTTATACTCCTTAAAAGTTACTTTTAAATCTATCTCGGTAACTTCACCCCAAAAACTTACCTCTTTATAACTACGCGATAGTCCAGCAATGACAAATTCACCCAGAACATTGGATTGTTCCAAACCATTGCCAATAATTAAATCGTAGATATCACCGTTATTCATATATTCTTCAAATTGTTTGAGTTCAGTCTTGGGATTGACACCGAGCATTGATTTCAATAAAATGTTAACCGTTACTTCATCTGCATTTTTATATAGAAATTCAAGCTTGGGCTTATCATTTATTACTTTGTGTTCATGATATTCAACACTAGATGAGTGCTCTGCATCTTTAAACGTCATGGTTTTCCACGGCAAGACGGTGAATACAATATCGCCAAAACCACCCAAATTACCGATGTTCTTTAGTTTATCAATCAATGACATTTTATTAGCCCTTTTATTCTAACTATTACACCACACCATCACCTGATTTACCAGTAACTGGCTTACTATCTCCATCTTTATACTCTCCAGACTTATGCTGATGCTCAAGCCACGATTTACCG
The DNA here is from genome assembly GCA_964367915.1 of uncultured Neisseria sp. GTDB lineage: Bacteria > Pseudomonadota > Gammaproteobacteria > Burkholderiales > UBA11063 > Aquella. The sequence goes on along the minus strand of CAYIZV010000004.1, from coordinate 77,371 downwards.
TTAATGATAACCTCACCATTCAGGTTGATAACTTCGGCATTGATGGTTGTTTCACCCTGGCAGTCTATCGTTAATTTATGAGCTTTGCTGTCATAGCTGATTACTGTGCCATCGGGATAGGTGGTTGAGTCGATATTCTCATCACCCTCTGGTGGCTCGTCTTTATCATTGTAGGTAAATCCCAGCACTACGCCATCAGATAATGATGGTGCGATTAGTGCTACGACCGCCTGATCACCGATTTTAGGCAAATCACGTTTGCGGTTGCGTGTGCCACCACCTGTCATAATTGGTAACTCAGAAGTTGTAACATTGAGATCCTCAAAATAAACTCGACAGGTGTGTCTTTTGGGACTAATTTGGCAAACTTCACCAAATAATATCAAGTTATTCTCCAGCATATTAATCCTCTTTTAAATGTGCGCGGTGTGCGACAAATGAAGTACGATACCCACCACCGATTTTATGCGTAGTCGTTTCTACTTGATACCATCCATCAAACTTACCATAATCAACGATCTCAATATTAACTCCAGCTCTGAGCAATGGATTGCCCATTACTTCGCCACGAACAACCCACTCACCACGATTTTTTTTAGCCAATCTGGCTTTAGCACATGTTTCAGCGGCAGCAATGCTATTAAACTTTTGACGGATAACAAGTACTTTACCGCCACCATAAATATTCGCCTGATCAGTATAACGAACTGTACTGGTCGGAATCTTATGCTTGGCTTTTGGACGCTTGGATTTTTTTGGTTGGCTATTGGCTGCCAACCATGCTGCATTATGCTCGTACAGAGCATCTTTAGCTTTTACCTTGGACTTAATATGTTTTTTCTTATTAGGATCATAATAAGTTGCTACTGCTTCCTTATACAGGTCGAATGCCTGTCTTGATGATTGCCGGCTGCTAATTTCATCTTTGCTGATTACCAGTACAGGAGCTTTTGATTCTAAATACTCTTGACTACAAACCGTTAGGGTTTTAGCATCAATTTTAAGCATATAATCGTTATCTTCAACGATTTTAGAAAGGAATCCTAAATCAGTTTCATCTCGTTGGTCAATAGACTCAATCTCAATGTCATCTGTATCGTCAGCTACTACCTGACCATTCTGCTTTATTGGAGCAGGAATAAAGTTCAGTTTTAATCCATGTTTATTGGCATAATATTCACAGATAGTAATGAAGGTTGTTTTTTCCCATTTCTTGCTGTTTAACTGTCGGCGAATTGGTGAATTAAAGGTACTGACTGCTTTAATTTCAATTTTATTTGGTGGACCTGACTCTGTGACTAAATCAATTTCAAAGCTGCCGCAGTTGAGCTTTTGATCAACACCGTCCATATTCCAGTTTTTTGCCACAAAAACTACTTCAAGTTTATCACCAGTAATTGGCATACCTTTATCAACAAATAACTCATCTCTATCATCTAGTTCAATGGTTATCTCATCAACCTCGGTGCTGGTTCTATCATTGAAGGTTGCACTCAGTAAATAGGGCTGTAAATTGGCAGTGATATTTTTACCGCGAATACTGATTTCAGCTATCGCCTTACGCGCTTTATTCGTCGCTTGAACCATCATGTCACCCACGGTAATAAATCAACTGCAGCTTGCACATTAGCAATGTCTGGTAATGTCAGCTCTACCCCATAATCAAAAGTAATACAACTAGCATATTTTTGATTTATCTCAATCAATTGATTAGCATAAAACTCACTACCAAGCTGAGTCTTGGCAATGCTGTCCCACATATCGCCAGCTGCAGTTATATATTTCTTAGTCATCATCTTATCCAAATACAAAGTGATTAATAGGTTGCCCGAGCTGGATATAGCTGTGTTTGCATGTCACCGATTGCCTTATCATGCGCCTGAGACATCCCTCTTTTAATACTGGCATCATCCGCATTACCCTGAATAATGACTGTTGGATTAGAGTTTACCGTCATATTTGGTTTAGCCCAGTTTCTCTCTTTCTGTCCAGTTGCTAATGCTTCGACATTGCTGGCAAAGCGAGAGTTATTTTTAACCTCATATTCAACGTCAAGCTTCTTCGTGCCATCATTGCCATCAAATAATGAGCCAATAGCATCTTTCAGCTTCATAACCCAGCCAAATACTTTCTTTATCATTTCCCATGCTTTACCCAGCCAGCCAGTAAACTCCTCCCAATGAGTACATACCCAATAAATAGCACCGCCTAATGCTATAATACCAGTGACTATTCTAATAATTGGATTTGCTTTCATTACCGTATTGACAATACCTTGCCAAAATGCCATCAGCTTGGTTGCCAGTGCTGCTCTTGTTTGTTGCGGAATAAACCATAATAGGGTTTTGCCCAGAATTTTTAAAGCACCAGTTCCAATACCCCAAACAGCATTCAATGCAGAGAATGCAGCTTTTGCACCAGCAACTGCAACCACTACCACACCAATACCAAGAGCAAACTCACCAAGGGTTTTAATTGCTTCCAAATGTGCACTGATAAAAGGTGCAATCGAGCCATTTAGCAGCTGATTAATCTCGCTGATACTCTGATTTATTGCAGGCAAAAAGGTATTTCCAATGGTAATTGCGATTGCTGCCAGATTATTATGGAACAGTTGAACTGCATTTTCAGTAGTAGCACTGCGAATACCGAACTCTTTAACCATTAGACCTGAATACTTAGCCTCATTACCCACCAGCGAAAGATTGTGTCTAACTTGATCCAAGTTATCCATTATCCCCGCAATTGGTGCAATACTTTCTTCACCAAAAATTTGTTTAAGTATTGGAGCCTGTTTTTCTGGGGCTAACTGCTTAATCTTTGCCAAAACATCCAGCATTGATTCAACACCGTTAGTCTGCATATTTTTACCCAGCTTAACTACATCAATGCCAAGAGCATTAAATGCTTTTGCCTGATTTTTAGTAGCCGAAGTACCAGAGCTTAGAGTTAGCAACATTTTTTTAATTCCAGTTGCGGCTATTTCTGATTTAACCCCAGCACCAATTGAAGTAGCGGCCAGTGCTGCAACCGATTGAGTTGAAACCCCAGCAACTTTACCCAGTGAACCGATTCTGGTAACCACGTCCCCAATCTCCGAGCCAGTTGCAGCAGTATTATCACTGAGTAAATGAATCTGATCTGCCAGCTTAACCACTTCTGGCTGAGTTAATTTAAACGCAGAGCGCCATTTAGCCAGCATATCACCCGATTGTTCTGCCGAAATACTCCATGCCGTAGCCATATGCGCAGCATCCTCAGTGAATGCCAGCAAATCTTCACGATGAATACCTGCTTGAGCTGCAGCTGCAGTAATGTGTGCCAGACCGTCTACTGCAACCGGAACTCTAGTTGACATCTCTTTAAGTTGGTTACTCATCTCCTGAAACTGCATTGGTGTATCGAAATGAACCAGCTTGCGTACTTCCGACATTACTGTTTCAAACTTCATTGCCTGTTTAATCGGGTCCAGCATAAAACTGGTCATACCAACAGTAGTTCTGGCAAGCATCGTAGCATTGGCAGCATTTTGCAGTGCAGCATTTACTTTATTACGTTGCTCAAGTACTACCTTATTAAACTGAACTTTCTTTGATGAGTTATTGTACTTATCTCCAAGATTACTTACTTCCCGAGCTTGCGTCTTAATCTCTGAATTGGTTTTAAGCAATTGTTGTTGCAGCTCACCCAATCTAAAACTTAACTTATGTGCCTTGATTTCACTATCTGTTAAATTCTTAATTTGCTGACGCGTAGGATTATCAGTTGACTTAATTTTTAGTGCAAGATTTTGGGTAGAAGCTTCCTGACGCATCAGCTCTTTTCTTAGATTGCTTGATCTACTGCTTAATTTATCAAACGCACTTTGAAGTTGCTGCTCTTTACTTTTAGCCTGATCCATTGCTATTTTTAGCTCTGCAATACTCTTAGTTGTTGCAGCAAATGGATTTTGAGTATTTTTAGCTAAGCTACTCAACCGTGTTTGCGTTTGACCGACCAGATTATTTACAGCACTAAATGCTTTTGGAATTGTGTTTTGCAGCACTGCTCCAATTTGGAACATCATTTCATATGGTTTTGACATTTTAAGCCCATTTATGTTATAATATATATAATATTAACAAGGATATAGTAGATGATTATCAACATTGTTGCGGTTTTAATCGTTATTGCGATTGCTTCATTAATAATTGCGCATATCTACTATGCAGTTTATGATCTCGTACATTTTGAAGCATACAAAAAAAGAGTACAAATGGAGCGAGAAATCAAACTTATCGCAAATAATGAAATGCGAAACTACATAAATCAAAAAGAACCTGTCTCAGCTACTGCCGCTATTTATGACAGCATCTATCATTAAGGCCTTGCCTGTAATTCGTTAGTTATCTCAATATACTTATTCAATTTCCAAATCGGCTGCTGTTCCCAGTAGCCGATTGGCGTATAATTAGCTTGTGCAAGCCCTACACATGCGGCTCTAAGCTGGTCAATAGAGCCACCGAGCCAGTCAACAAAAAAGTTTGTACCGCGTATTTCAACTTAACAAATTCATAAGCTGGTAATTTATCAAAGAAGCCATGAGGCAATTTACCGGCTTTAGTTAAAACAAGCTTAATAAAACCAGTTTCAGATTCCAAAGCGCCATTAAATGCTGGGTTAAGTGCTTTAAATTCACGCTCAGCTTGCTCATATTGCTCAGTTGTCATCTCTTCCAAATCCAAGTTAAGCTCTTGATATTCTTTACCTTCATAGGTATATACTTTGGATAGTTTACGTAACATTTAATCTCTTTCATAAATTTATAAAAAAAGCCCCTGAAATCAGGGACTACATTGCAAAATATTTAGCTTAAAATAAATCTGGCAGCTTTTTAATTAAACTAATTCCCATTTGTTCAACAATTCCGTTAAATTTATCTACTTTATACAATGATTGACCATTTAACCAACACTCTAGATAAGTAGCTTCAAATTTAAAAGATGTGCCAAGTAATTCGTTAAGTTTGACAGTGCCTAAATCAACGCTTTTACTTTGCCCTTTCATTGCCACTCGAAAACCAGTTTGTGACAGTATATGTGTGGTACCATCAGCTTCAATAATTGCCGCTTTCATCTCAAGCAATTTGCCAGATAGATCCATTAACTTAAATGCCGGAGCAGATACCGTATTAAACTTTACTTCAGCTTCAAGAGACTCTACAGCGTAATGATTTGTAAATTCAATATCACCAACTATGCCCCCGCCGTTAATTGTCTGTGTCTTAAACTTGACTTCTGGCAACTTAACTTCTGCAATACCCAATAAATTATCACCATCAACATAAATGGCAAAATCACCTGTTTGCCCACCAATTTTTTGTCCCATTGCATCACTCCCTGAAGATTAAGTTTAAATCACTTACATTAAACCCGATTGAAATGGTAATTAAACCTGCCGTAGTACCAGTTGTGTAGTCCAGATCAAAATAGATATTACCGGCCAGTAAATCACTCAAAGAATTTTTTTCTTTCGGAAATTTAATGCTTGCATTTATCAATTTTTTGGCACCAATCAAACCATCAAGCCAACTTTGCAAAGTATTTTCAATCCGCAGAATATATGCCCTGTCGATAATTTCATCAACCTGCTGCTCGGTAGTAACTATAACCGTATTACGCAGATAGTTACCACAATCACGTACTGCAATATCATAATCTTTAACATCCGTATTTGCTGGAAAACATGCGGTACGATTACCCCAAATCCGCCAACCACTAGAAAACTTCCGAACAACAATAATTCCATTTTTATTCAGCAAATTAGATTGTGCACGATCTAAAAAAATATCTTTGCCATTGATCTGGTAACCATCGCCATAACATGGTTTGTTTGATGGGTTTTGATTTGGAAAATCATCATTTTGATGCGTTATGTACTGCTTTACGGCTGCCAGAAAAGTTGATTGATGATATTTAATACCACCAGCAATAACGTCACCCATACATACGTTATACAACGGATTAGTTAAATTAGCCTTTGCTTTGATATCTACCGCATCACTATATACCTTCATTTTACTGGTATCCAAATCAACCAGAGCATTGGCAATAAATACCTCATTCATAGCTTTAGCATTAGCCAACAATGCTGCAGCCACAGTTAAATCATGAGACCAACCCGGTGCAATTAAACTACCAACAACTTCATTATATTTGGGATAACACTGCTGCACCAGCTCAATACCACTATAATCACCATTGCTGTCAATACCACCAATAATATCTTTAGCCGTTACTTTTGATGGATCTAATACATCATAATCAATTGTCAGCTTATCTGCTGGCTTAATACTACCACCGCTTAGTACGCTAACAACCAGTTGATTATTTTCATTAAATTGCAAGCTATAATCGGTATCCAGTACCTTATCTGCAGCAGCCACTTTAATCTTAACACTTGATTTAATTACGCCAAGCTGAGACAAAATTACCTGATTATTGACTTGGGTTTGAGTTTCTGGTTCTGCTGCTTTTTTATGTTTGGCTGGATCAAGCACATTTACAAAATATACTGGAGCAGTTTTGTAGAACTTAAAAAATACTCGCATGACTTCTGACAGAGAGTATGCATTAAAATTCTCGTCAAAACCAAATTGTTTGACTGCATCTTCATAGTTTGCCAGACGGCATAATTTATTAACATTACTCTCATCTACCAGATTAATTGGTGCAGTACCAACGGCAAAAGTAATATTAGCGCCAGCGCTCACAACGGTTAATATCGCCGTTGAGCGTTCGGAGGCTCGACTTCCGTGATCATATTCCATAATTTATTCCTTACATATTAAAAAGAGCTTCAAAATTACCACTATTGCTATTTGGTATAAACCAGCGCCATGTTGTAGTTATTACTATGCCAGTCACTGGATATTGCTCATCATCAAAGAGCTGCCAATCAAGCCCTGGCTGCAAGCGGTAAGCCATTGCTAAAATCCGACCTGGCAAACCACGTAACTTCTGAAAAATAATATTTTTAGCTAAAATTAAAAATGAATACCTGTCTTCATCATTATACTCACTTACCCAGAGCACAATATCAATCTTGGACTCAGAATAGCTGGTACTATTCTCATCATCACCGCTGGAGCCAGTATTCGGTCTGACTACTATTGCAGGATAAACGCCAGCATCAGGAGTAATTACCCGACCATTAATAAGCGGCTGCGAAGTTCTTGATGGTTGTGGTTTTGGCAAATAATATTTGTAAACTACCGGTAGTGCAGATTTATCATCTTCGCTAGGCTCATCTGCAGTATTATGTGCCTTGGTAAAGCGCATATCCTTAACCGCTTCAGTCAATAATATTTGCAACTGCTCAACTAGATGTACCTCATTCATTTCCACCGCAATAACGCGATTAACTGCACGTTCTTTTGAATCTGGCATGTCATGATCAATAATTTTCATCATCTTCTTACACTTTTTAATAACTTAGCAATTTGCTCATTAAACTTGTCATTAGCTTTTGCCTGTAACTTAGCTTGAAAGCTTGAATTATACTGAGTCACATTTTCAACCATTTTAGGGATGCTGATACCATAAAACTCTCTAATGCCATGTTGTTCAACTTCATATTGCCGATGTTTGACACCGCTACGCTTAGTTTTATACCAAATATTCTTGGTATATTTTTTTTGTTCGGTATGTATATTTTGTTCAAAAACACCGATATGCCCACTACCCGGTATCTTTTGAACGAAAGCATGCCTCCATGTACGCTTACCACGTTTGCTATTTGAAGTTGTAGTGACTCGTTTTACCTTTTGTGGTTTCTGAGGATTCACCTCAAAATTAATCAATGGAATACTTCTACCACTAAAATGAAGCCAGCCAACTAAGCTATCAGGAGCAGCACGACGCATTGTGACAAAATTTTTATCACGGCTTACAGCTTTACGAATTGCATATGTTTGTTTAACTTCAGCATAAATTTCCCGACGCGCCATCGTCAACGAAGTATTAATCGCTCCCTGAACTGCACGGCGAAATCCGTTTTTAACATCACTCAGTGCAGATTTGGCAAACTCTATCTGCTTCGCATCAATAGTAATAAATTGTCTTTGCATTAGTTAACCAATACTAGCTTAAGTGTTACCATACCATCATCAAGTGCAAAATTAGATACATCATATTTACCATTATCAAATTTGATATTGGTGTTATAAACTAGCATATGAGGATAATCATTGTACTTGTAGATAACTTCAATATCGTATTCATATAAACCATCGTCAAATGAAGAGGAACGATTATATTGGCGATTACCGACACTATTTGAATTAACTACGCAAGGCAGCTCAACACCATCCAGAATATGTATATCGGCAAACTCTTCTGTATTGATAAAAACCTGCTCAATATCTTTAGCTAACTGGTCTTTAAATGAAATCATAAAATACCTATAAAAAAGAGGTGCAATTGCACCTCTGATTAATTTAGCTATTTAATGGATTTTTTCGCTGTATTAGTCGAATTATCTTCACGTTCAGCATTTTCACTTTCAGCTGTTTTAACAAATACAGGATCTGCACCAGTACAAACCGTTGCAGTAATGAATCCATCAATATTAGTCGGAACAGGCAGCGGTCTGGATGACAGTCGCTGCAACAGATTTTTGGCTTTTTTATCAATAAAGGTTTCTGGTACCAGAGGTATATTCGTAGTACCAAGACCTTCTACCATATAAAGTAAACCAAAAATTATCTTGTTATTAACTTGAGTAGATGAAATAATCACCTTGTTAACATCAATCATTTGCTTGGCTTTTGGCTGCCCCAATGAATCCAAGTCTTGATCATCAAGATACTCTTCCTCATAGGTATAAATTTCGACCCCAAGCACAACAGCAACCAACATCAGACCTTCACTCTGAATTTTTGGTTGATAGTCACCCAGTTTAGTCTGAATATACTGCTGTTGTTTTTGCCACCCCGTATTGGCATAGAGACGGTCAAGCGCATTCGATCCAAAAATCATAATGTCACAGGTCAGACCGGATTGAGAAACAAATTTACGCTTCCACTTTCTGATTTGCGCAAAAATATCCACTTCAAGATTATCCCAGTTAGTCTTTGGATCCTGAGTTAAATCCTGATAATTCCAATATTTGGATAAATCCAATTCCTGATCAACACCTTTACCCTTGATTGGAATCTTACCTGTACACAGCAAGGTTGAACACATCCACTCAATCCGTCGAGTCACTGAGTTGCGCATTTCTACCAAATCTTTGGCTTGGCAGGCACCAAGACGGCGATTAACACGATCTGCACCGCTAGCACCAGAACCATCATAAATAGTTTCACCTGCCATACGTTTCTGTAAATCTTCAACGGTAATAATCATTTCAGGCGCAACCAGCGGTGGCTTGTAGGTGTCAGTAACATAACTATCACGCTCTACTACTTCACCATTTACTTTCATATTGACAAATGGTGCCAGCTTGCGTTTGCCTTTATAAAAATCAACATCCACTGCCTCGGCAGTTGCACCGATACGTTCTTTAAAAAACGTATCTTGAATAAACGTTAATGGTTTTGGTAACAGCTGCAAAGCACGCAACATTTGGCGCGGTTGATATAGACTTACTAAAGTATCACTAAACATCATATTTCCTATTTAAAAAAAATGCCAACCTGACGGGCACTTAGTTGATGATCTGCAGCAGTATCGCCACCTTCAAAAATCAGATGTGGTGTATTGAATTCACCAGCCATGTATATCGCAGCTACTACATCATTCGCAGTGGCATCAGCATCTTCTGCCGCAATAGCATAGACATACTGGGAATTGTCACCTTTTGTTTTATTGACTGGAGCACATTTATTTTCAGTTTTGATGTAACCCAAGACATGCCCTCGTTTGTACGCAAAACCTTTTTTAAAGATTACCGTACTAGTAGGCATTTCAATGGAACCAGCCAGTAAATTTTCAAACTGCGATTCGCTGCGTGTATTTAATTTTTGTGTCATCATTTAACTCCCGCAAAATCTTTAACACCAGCAAAGAAAGCTTCCTCTGCTTTTGCCTGTGGGTCAATTCCTTGTGTAGGATCAACCTGAGCTGCAACCACTTTGTTTACCTCATTTGCATCATTTTGATTGGCAGTTGCAAGCTTATTACGCAAATCCTTTTCTGCCTTTAGAATCGCCATTGCCAAATTAGCGGCACTATCGCCAGTTTCAAACTTAGCTTTGGCAACAAGATCATCATGCCCGCTACTTTCCATATCTTCAATATCTTTGATACGTTGCCGTTCGGCACTAATACCAATCTGTTTGCCAGCTTCAATACCAGCCTGCTTTCCAGATTCAAAGATCTTGGCGTAAATATCAGGATTATCCTTTTGTAGTGCTTCAATTGTTAGCATAGTTGCTCCTTTAGGTAAAAAATTAGCTACCGGAGTGGTAGCTGGATTAGTATTTGAATCGGACATTGCCCGCAGTTCCAAATTAGGCTGGTGAGTTTGAAATGCTTTGGCTATCTTTGCATCAAATTTGACACCATTAAGTAAAAGCTCATCACCATCAAGTCGGGCATTTATTTCAACATCTTCAATAATGCCGTCAGCAAATCCCATTTGAACTGCTTCCACAGCAGTCAAATAAGTTTCTTTATCCATCATAGACTGAATCTGTGCTTTGTCCAATCCAGTTTTTGCATGATATACATCAACCATTTGCTGATTGGCTTTAATTAAAACTTCGGTTATTTTCTGAAATTGATTACTGTCACCAGATATCGCTGTTCTGGCATTGTGTATCATTAACATGCTATTTTTATGCATCCACAAATTACAGGACATTGCAACAACACTTGCTGCGCTTGCCGCAATGCCATCAACCACTGCTTTAATCTTGCCAGTATAGCTTTTAATCTGGTTATATATCGTATTTCCCGCCAGCAAACTACCACCATTTGAATTAATTCTAATCGTCAATAAGTCGGCTTTACATTCCTTTAACTGATTGGCAAAATCGAGAGGATTTACATCATCGAACCAGCTATTACCAATATCGCCATACAGCAGTATTTCGGCATTACCATCATCAACTGCATTAATCTTTAGTTCCATTATTTTTTCCTTTATTACTCTCAGTTCCTTTATATACAGGCTTCGTACTACGTCTAGCTTTATCAAGCTTTTTAACTTCTCGCCTGTTAACTTTATGGGTCTCATCAAAGTTTCTACCAGTTAACTGAGCAGTTTCATAGGCCATCGTGGTAAATCCACCATCAAAACGAGCTTTAGCAGCGGCAACTTCTTTACCTGGATCAATTTGCGGCATCGCTGGGCCATAAAAGTCAGCACGGCACCATGCGGACTTAATCGCAGGGTCATTTAAAAAGCCGGGTAAATTTACCCGACCTTTAAGTACCGCCTCAGTTAACCATTCCTCATACACTGGTTGACAAAAATGCTCAACCAACCATTTACGCCTTGCGTCAAATACTTGCCATGCTGCTAAAATTGCTGCCCTCGATGCAGAATAACTTGATTGAAAGTGTCCAAGCAATACTTCAAAAGGAATTTCAAGACTAACTCCAATCTGGCGCAAGATGGTATTGATAAATCCCTCATAGTTGGGATTTGGTCGTCCCGGATTTGCCACATTAACCTTATCACCACGCTTCAAAGCCAAAATCATGCCAGGAGTCATGCTGACATTGTCATATTTGATTTTTTCGCGAGGATCTTTCGGCCAGTCTTGAAATGGTACTTGCGTAGGATTTTCACTTTCAATAAAAACACTTAACATTCCAGACACGACTGCAGCCATGATCTCCGCTTCGGAGTAGCGACTTAACTGTTTAAATAGTTTAATCACTGGCGATAATAACGGAATACCGCGCCGCTGTTCAGGACGCTCAACGGTAAATAAGTGAATTACGTTTAAACGACCTGAACTCTCACCGCGAATTGGTATCCTTTGCCACTCAGTGGGTTGAAGTGCTGCAAAGTTAACCGCATTTGGTAATTGATTAACTACATGATAATGCGTTGGCAATCCAGTTTTTTTATCAATCTCCACACCACCTAAAATATTCTTGGTCATATCCTTGGCTGGTGGGTCTTGAATGCGGTCAGATTCAACTATTTTAAGTTTTAAGTCATAAATTGAATTATTACGCTTTAAACTTGGCAAAAATACAAATACATCACCGCTCACCAAGACTGATAACAAGACCAGACGCTGCATATCATTAAAATTTAATGTTCCCGCGCTGTCACAGTTGTAAGCTTTATCCGCCCATAAATTAAATTCAAACTCAATTTGAGTCTCAATTTTTTCAGCCTGCTTGCGCTTTATGCCTAAATACTTATGATTAATCTGAGAATTTAATCTTAATCCACCGCCAACCACATTGCTAACAATCTTCTTTAATGCACCATTCGCAAGTGATTCATTCATACTTAAGTCACGACTACGCTGCCTTAATACCTCATGATTCATTACAATATCAGAATCAGCATTTGTACTTAACGGACTCCAGTCAAGCATTGAGTTGTCATAGCCTGCATTTCCACCACCATAGCCCGTTCCAGAAAAAGCGCGTAGAGTATTTGCAGATATACTATTTGGGACATACAATCCGCTATTTGCATCAAAAATATGATTCATTTCAACCTCGTGGTACTGCTGTTACAATCCTCATGTACGAACCCATATTATTTTCCAGCTGTGATATTTCAATCTCAATATCAATAATTGCTTGTCGCACCTCCGAGTAGTTAGCTCTGGTTAATGTCCGATTACCAATTACATATGACTTTGCCTGACTTAATGCCCGTCTGGCTGCACGCCACTGTGCTAAATCCTCACGGCGCTCGTCAATCTCAGCCTGTATATTTCTTTTGCTCATTACTAGCTACCTTAATATAGTTTAATTCCAGAAGATATTAAATTTTCTTCACCATCTGAATCATCATCGTCGTCAGTTTCAAATTGCTGATTGGCTAATTGCTCTTTGATATACTCCAGATTTGGCGAGGCCATCTCATATGCAGCCAAAGCATAGACAAATGTATCTAGCGCCTCATTGCGGTCACGAATTTTTTTCCAGATAAAACGCTTAATGCCATGCTTCAAGTCTAAAACCCGCCGCTCGGAATTTAATTGCTTATAATACTCATCACCGCAGCCATGCGTGATATTTAATGGAAAATAAATATAATTTTTACCTTTGGTATGATTTCTTAAGCGTGCATAAATCACAGCTTTTGCAGCATCTACCCCAACTTTCATAACCTTAGTGTATGTCCGATTTTTAGATGATAAATTATTGATGATTGGGATACCCTCACCACCAAAGCCTTTTACGGCCGCCACCCGTAGATGCTCACGAGGTGTGGTAAATTTATAAACTCTGTCAGCTAAATACCCGGAATCAACACAAGTTGCACTAATGGGCAATTTACGCCCATCAGCAAAAGAATACCCTCGGCAAATTACACCATCTAAACTATCCCAAACATCATCTTGCTCGGGACTGCCAATTATCATCTGGTTAGTTATCACCCAGCATTGGTTATTTTCTCCCCAACCCAGAATTTGGTACTCCAGGCGGTTTTCCTGAACGTCAACACCACAAGTTAAATACAAAACGCCTTCAGGTAATTCTGCATTATATTCAAACTTATGGCTTTCCAGTAACTCGATATCTAAATCTTCAACTATTGCTTCAAATGGCTCACCGAGTTTCAAATTTAAAAATTCGCGCATTTTGGCGTTATCTTCCGAATCAGCAATTTCAATATATTCATTTACTAATTCTTCAAAAGTAACCCAAGATGAGTATAGGCTCGAAATATGAAAGCCAGGAATATTTTTACTTAAATCAGTTTTAATCCAAACCCCATTTTGTAATAATGCCTCTTTATGTCCATCATAAATTTTACCTTCACAAGATGGACATTCAAGATGCGCAGAATCTTTGATGTAATTTCCATCCGAATCTGTTTCCCATTTCATAATATCCCAATTTAATACTATGTAGGTATTACAATGAGGACAAGGTACGTTATAGTAGCGCTTATCACTTTTATCAAACCATTCAACAATAGAAGATGTCTCTTTTACCGTTGGAGTAGAAATAATCAGCACTTTACGATTCCAGAAATTAGTTGTACGTTGTAAAGCTAGTTTTAATGGATCTCCCTCACCTTTCAATTCTCGCGGATAACGGTCTACCTCATCGGCAATTAATACTCGAATTGGCTTACTTGCTAACTTAGTTGGTGTGCTTGCACCATATAGAGCTAAATAACCAGACGGAAAAGTCTTTAATTCAATGGTATTATCATTTTTTTTAGCATTTTGCTTAAATAAATCACTTAATACCCCACAAGCAGTAATTGTTGGATCAACTCTAGTTTTACTAAAATCACTCGCCATTCCTTCAGTAGGCATCAAATACATTATTGGTGATGGATCTTCAGCCATATAATACCCCATCATATTCAGCGCAATCTCAGTCTTGCCAACTTGTGAGCTTGCCATAACTACAATGATGTTTGCTGAAGTACTAAATGCATCCATGATTTCTTTGGTATATGGTGCACGAGATGTCTTCCATAATCCAGGCTCTGGACCAGTACCACGCGCAATATAACGATATTTATCAGCCCAATCGCTAATAGTTAAAATTGGTTTTGGCTTTAATACACTTAACGCTGCAGCTATTACCTTATTCATCTTCATACTGTTCACCTAATGAGTGTAAATTAGCAAGTATTTCATTTATTTCAGTTGTCAATCTGATTTGAATATCACCACTACTTAACCCTACAAGTTGATTGCTAATTTTATTTGGTAAATTAATTAACCCATTGCGAATAATAGAACATACCTCCATCGTTTGACGATTTACTTCATCTAAAGGTAAAAGTTCTTTACTCTCTTTACTAAAACGCTGCTTATGTAATTTACCCAAATATCGTTCTTTTATAACTTTAGCCACTGCTAATTCAGTTACAGGATCTGCAACAATGTCATCATTGAGAATAATCGTAGTCTGTTCTTCAGGTTGTGGAGATGAGTATTCATGACTACCACCACCGCCTTTAGCTAAGTGATACTGTTTTTTAGCTTGTGGCATTATTAATTTTTTAGGCTTGCCCTCAACTGCAGTTATTTTTCCTCTTGCTATGAGTTTAGCTATCTCATTTCGCTTCTCACCAACCAGAGCAGCAAATTCAGTTTGAGTCATTAATATCATTTTACACCTTCAAATAAAACCTATAAATCCTTATATCATATTGATAAACATACAAATACATAAATAATGTAGCAAAATACTACAATTAAATTACTCCAGTTTTACTCCCAAATTTCAAACTTTAAAAACTAGCGAAATCCCGCGAGTGTTCCACCCGTAAAGATTGCCAAAGCTCCAGAAGAACCTACCGATTTTTAGCGGAAAGCAATCCTAATGAAAAAACCCATGCAACCGATACATGGGACTTATAACATATCAACATAACATAAACAAATCAACAAGTTAGAAACGACAAAAGCCACCGCAATGGGTGGCTTTTCTGTACTTATAACTGTTTCAAGTATGACAATTATACGATTATTTGTCCGGTCTGTCAAATTTATACTCAACTATTCGTGATATTGCTATTCACAACTGAATCTGCTACAATCCTTGTTGTTGCGTAGTTATTAACCGAATTACAAACTGCGTGTTCAAATACCATATCAATAAAAAACATAAGCAAATCATAAGATTATAAATTAATATCTATATGTATCATTTTACGTATCAGATAAATTCTTATGGAGTGCAATTGTGCCAAAGCAATATTCAAACTTATTAACTAAATCTGATGTAACTAAGTTTTCTGAGACTGCAAAAACTGGACAGTACAAACTTGATGGAAATGGATTATATCTAAGAAAGAATAAAAACTCTACTATTTACTCACTTCGCTTTAGCTATAAACGAGCAGAAGGTATAAGAAATAGTTGGTTTGTGATTGGTGATACTACAACGATGACTCTAGCTACAGCACGAACTAAGACAAATGAATATCGTAAACTTGTTGCTAAAAATATTAATATTCATAATTATCGTGACTGTAGTAATAATTTAGGTAAAACTTTTGGTGAGATTCTTAGCTATTATGTTCGTGATAAAAAATCTCGATTAGCTTCTACGTCGTTGAGACGTTTTAATACCGTGATGAGTAATGTTGCTAAGTGGAATCAGGCTATCATGGAACAAATTACTGAAGTTGATATTGCCGAAATCATCAAGAAAATAAAAATCAAAGCACCATCTATCGCAGCGGCACTACTTCGCGAATTAAAATCAATCTATGAATATGCATACGACGAGAATTACATTCTCAAAAAGCATGAATTTAAAGTTAAGGCTAAATTTAAAGTTACGCCTCGTTCGCGATTTTTAACTGAAAATAAACTCGGGGTTTTATTTAGAAACCTATGGGATGATAAGAAAGTACCATACACTATTCAAGTGGCAGTTTATGCGCTATTTATTCTAATGTTAAGGCGTGAGGAGTTATTAAATATTGAATGGTCTGACATTGACTTTAACACCAATAAATTGATTGTAAAAAAAACAAAAGCAATTACTAATTTTAGTATTACACTACCTGCTCAGTTAGTTGATAAGCTAAAAACTCTCCAGCAAATTACCGGAGATAAGAAATATGTTTTTGCATACTATCGCTCACATTATAGTGGTAATGTCTTATGTAATTACTGTAAAAAAATCGGTAAATCATATGGTATTGATGAGTTTACTCCACATGATGCGCGTCGCACCGCCATGACAGTTTTATCTGACCGCAATCATAATTATAAAGTAATTGATATGGCACTTGGTCATGTCCCTCTCGGAGTACATAAACACTATCTCAAAACAAATATGGGAGCTGAGCGAGCTAAGTTGCTGCAAGATTATGCCGATCTCATTGATTTATTAGTAAGCTATTAAAATATAACAAATCCAAACTAATTTAGTACACTATGAAAATAATCTCACCTAATGTACTCATTTATTCGGCATTTGCAACCATGATGCTCTCCCGGAAATATTCTAATGTCTTTTTGATTATACTCAGGATCAATCATTCCTTTAGTAAAATTAAATCTTTTCCTATTGAGAGATCGATGACTTTCATATATACATTTAAATGATTTAAGGCAACTCCAAACACCGATAGAGTATCCCTCCGAGATCGCTCTTTCTCTATAATATTTATTCAAATACATGTCTCTATCATCATAATTTAGATTGTAATATTCAGATGGTAAATCTAAAGCACGACTAGTAAAACTACACGTTAAAGTAATATCATATTCTATATTAGAATGATCTCCATCTTTATTAACTAATATGTTTGTTTTATTACTATCAGATTTAACCTCAGTTTTATCATTTTTTTCATAAAACATTACATAACATACGCAATAAATAAAGAAAATTATTAAAGCCAAATCTAAAAAAAGTATAATTCCAAATAAAAACCTCCCAAGAAATGACGTAGACAATGCAATCCCAGAGATACCGATTATGAAACCTAACATAGTGACTCTGATAAATGGAAATTTACCAATAAATGCTCTATTTTTGTATTTATGCATAATTTACTCAGATAAATATTATATTTTACTACTAAATATTTATCTATCTTGTCCACTTTTGTGGACAAAGATATATGCGAGTAAATATCTCTATTAATCTTGCTTACCGCTGGGCTATATTTTTTAATAATTGATTAACAATTAAAACTTCTTGAATTTGACAAAATAAGGGATATTTACTATTTAAAAAATTTAAATTAACTAACTCCAAATTCGATTTAGCATCCTTAATAATGTCATATACTTGACTTTTTTTTAATTCAAATACATTTTTGAGCTCATGAATAATAATAATTTTATTATCGCGCCAATTTTGCGCTATTAACTCGCCGACATGAGCATTTTCAGAATATGCAATTCTAGCAACATCATGTAAGCATTCAGGCTTTCCAAATCTATCATTAAAACCATAACGATACTCAAGAACCGCACGCTGATTGGCATCGCATAATTTTTCAATGCTTTTTATTAAGCGCCGAGATTGAATGATATAATCCCTGATTGTCTCTTTAGGTAATGTTGACTTAACGCCAAATGCCATCTGGTAATCCATAGCTTTAACTTCACATTGACGAGACCAATTATACAAACCAAATAATGCAGCAGAAACACTTGAATATCGCATTGTTAAATCCTTAAATTTCACCTGTAAACAGATCATTGTTAATATACTTAAGCGACTCTTTATAGTATTGCTCACTAAGCTCAGTAGCTATAAAATTGCGCTGGCGTAACTTGCAGGTATAGGCAACAATACCACTACCGCTAAATGTATCCAAAACCAAGTCATTCTCATTGCTATAGAGCATAATCAAATACTCAATCAAACCAAAAGGCTTAGCTGATGGATGTATACCTGCAGCCGAAGATTTATTGAAGCGTAAAATTGACTTAGGGTATAATTTATCGTTTAATTTCTCATAAACAATCTTTTTAGTAATTCCAGAATAAAGCTGCTTACTGCTTGATACAGATTTTGCATTCTCAAGCTTAGCTTTAATTCTCTGAACACCATGATTAAAAGTATTACGCTTTAATTTTGGTGAGTCATTGCGTAAAAATGTCTTACTAAAATAAAGTACCATTTCATGATTAAGCATTGGGCGAGAATCTGCCGATGCAAACCCGGTAGTTTTATTCACTTTATCCCAAACCAATTCATAGCGAAAATAATCTTTCATTAAATTAACCATAAAGTAAGTAAACTTACCACTACTAAAAATCAAAATTGGAGCATGGGGTTTTGCTACTCGCAGAATTTCTTGCTTCCATAAATTAAAATCTAGTGTCTTTGCGGCCAACTGATCATATTCAAGATTAGTAGTCATGTACGGTGGATCAGTTAAAATTAAATCAATGCTCTCATCAGAGATTTGTGCCAATATATCAAAACAGTTAGCAAAATGAATTTTGTTAATTAATTCTTTCATGTTTTACCTTTCGAAGTAAGTTTTTATGAGATAAACTTGCCACACACCGAAAGACAATAAAATAGTTAGAAATCTGTTAAAAATTAGCTATACTGATAACCAAGACAGCGATTACGGCGCATTTGCTTGTCAAGCTTACGACGACTGAACCGTTCATTGCTATAGCGGCTAAACCACCATTTGCCAAATTCATAAAACGACTTAAATATTGGATTTTCTTGTTTACTCATGTCATACTCCTGAATTATTAGAACTTTTTAAACGATAATCGTCCCAGTTAAAAACTTGCACAAACTTACCCTGCTGCATCCGCGAAATTACTCGATCTCCAAGCTTAGTTTTAAGATCATCAATGATATTAGTAATCAATAAAGTTGGATGTTTTAGGTTATATCTTGTGTTGATAATATCGAATATTTCATTGCGGTCAAAGTCACGATTAGTAACTGCGCCCTCATCAATAATCAGCAAGTCAATGTCAATAAATCGTTTGATAACTGATTGCTTGCTCTGCGTTTTATTTGCAAAAGTACCTTGAATGGTATTAACAATATCGCTCATTGTTGCGAATACTGCGGTATAACCTCGATCTATCAATACATTAATTATTGCTGCAGCTAAATGAGTTTTTCCAGTTCCAGTCGAGCCGGTGAGTATTCCGTGAATATTTTTTGTTTTTACTTGAGCAAAGTTTTCTGCAAAAGAGCGCAAATTATTAACAACCTTAGCCTGAATTTCACCAGCATAAATCACGTAATTGTCAAAGGTACAATGCTCGAATGATGGTGGAATTGCCGCACGATTTATCACTGCTTTAATCGCCGCTAATTGGTTTTCATGTTCTTGTTCTTTCCGTTGTTTTATATAATCATGATCTCGTTTATGAGACACGCAAACAGGACAACTAGTAGCTCTGCTTTCACCCTTTAGAGTGAAAGTTGCCGACATAAACTCACCATGCTCTTCACACACCAAAGTCTGGTAGTTGTAAAAATGTTTACTCTCACCTACTATTTCGCTTGTACTAATGAAATCTTTATTCATGGTGATAACTTTCAAATACAGAATTGGTTAACAGGAACGTCAAAATACTCCTGCGCATTATCGTATGACTGAGTTGATAAATCGTGATCATTGGCGGCTACTCGCTTCCTGCTTTGCATATCCATAAAATTCTCAACCTTTTCAGTTGAACCAAAGATGTTGCTAATCTGGTTATACGCTGTCTGATTCGGGTTTGCTCCCATATGCCACTTTGACTTGCTGCAGCCTAAAATTGCTTTTTTTAGGTCTTGAACAGAAAAATCTTGCAAGCGTAGTTCAATTAGCTTTCTACGTTTTGTATCGAGTTTGGCTTTGTGTGTTTTCATAACCTCTTGCCAAAATAAAAAAACTTCATTTATTTCGTCTGACTTACCTGAATCTTTTTTATTTATTTTTTTATTCTCTGTATTCTCTGGTACTTCTCTGTTATTTATAACTAAAGGCGCTTTCGCACTATCCGTAGCGGCGCTTTCCGCCTTTATTAAAGAGGCGGATTCCGCCGTTACGTAAAGGCGGTTTAGTACTTTACGTAACGCACATAAATTAAGCTGATAATAAGTGATTCGGTCTATTGTGGTCCAATGTATAACTGGAGTATCAATCTCAGATAAATCCTGACCTTTTTTAATTTTGGTGCTGATTGCAGCAATAGCTGTATCAAACTCACGACGAGAAAAGCCAAGCTCTTCAATCCACGATTGCTCTTCTTGATAAAGTTCATGCTCACATGGCTCTTTGAATTTATAGAATGGTTGATTTTGATGTCCACAGCGGTAGATTATTTGCTGTAGAAGGATAGACGCAGTTACACTTCCAGTAATTTTATTGAACTCTTTGCGGTAAGGAATAATGTTAGCGTCATGTACGAGTACATTGAGCACACTGAGTTCTGTTTCCAACATAATATTTGTCCTTTAAAACCAATAAGCAGCACTAGTGAGTCCATGAAAAATGAATCTCAGGCGGTAGCTACTCCGCCCTTGACCCACCGGACAATTTTTTAACCACAAGACTATCGAGCACCGGCAGATATTTCCCTGCCGATATGCCAGATAACTGGTTAAAACTGTTTGTTATTCCAAACTTGAATTGAAATAAGAATTACTTACTGTGCATTGTTTACTGCTTTTTGTTCTTGTTTGCTCACTATTGAGTATAAATTACTCTCTGCTGAGCATTAGTTACTCACTTTTACTCAGTTTTGTTCAATTCTGCTCAAATGTGAACAATAATGAACAATTATGAGTAATCCAACACCAAACAAGCTAAAGACAGATACAAAATAATTAATCAAAAGATAATATTTTGCATAATTCAGAAAATTTTATGATATAATGGAATTATCCTATAAATAGGATTCACGATACCATAATGAGTTTATCTCAGCTTGGTTGGAGTGCTATCAGTTTTGGTCGTCGAAAACTTTGGACTGATAGCACGAGCCCCGTGAGGGAAGAACAAACTGGGCTTTCACCAGTGTGCGCTTTTTATGTTTGGGCTTGCACCAAACCGCTTTTAAATTTGGAACTTTAGAATGAATATAAATATAACTTCAATTTATAACTACTTAAAAAGCTTTAAGAATAAAACAGAAGCTCAAAACATTGCAGAACATGACTTAGACTATATCTATATGGTAGGTTTCATATATAATAGAGAAGACGGTAAAAAAGCTCTTACAAATCTTGGACATATTGCTTTGCTAGGTAGTCTAGATAATTTTGTTTTATTTTTTCAGCTAACTTATCTGAAAAATCAGAAATAAACTTTAAATTAATTTTTTCTGATTCTAATTGAAAAATAGATGGTGGAAATCCTGATGGAAAAATATCTATCTTATCACCACTGTTTAGCTCAGAAAGAATTAAATTAATAAAGCTTGGACTTGGTTTACTAATATCAATTTCATTAATTGCAAATATCTCTTTTATGAGGTTAAAGTAGAAATAACCACCAATATATTTATCCTCAACAACAAACATTGTTATTAAACTTCTACAAGCGTGACTTAACTCGCGATTTAGAACTGGGTATAATTGAAAAATATTTTTAGCATCCGCCCTCTTGAGAATTTTTATTTTATGCTTTGGATAATCAAGAGAGCTAGCATGTTCACTAGTATTGTTATCATCTTTTGCAATACTAAGACGCGAAACTTCTTGTTGCATATAACGTCTTGACTGACGGAATTTTGCGATTAAGAATTTTATTAGTAACATATTTTACTTTCGGGTTAAACTCGATTAAACAACATTACCGCGACCTAGCAACATGGCTAGGGTTTATGCGGTTGGTGTTATCGGTAGTTTTGGCTGGTTCATGGAGATATTGAACCTAAACTTGTGATAGAAGCTCAAAAGCACCGATAACGGGATTATACAACAAATATTCTCTTTTAGGAATATTTTATTAACTCCAAATGAAAATGAATTATAAACAAATATTTCTAGATTACGTAGCAAAGCATCATAAAAATCTAAATCAATTCTGTAAAGAATATAAATTAAGTTATGGTAGCTTACATCGAGACTTAAATAAGCCAGAAGATCTAGGTTTGAAAAGAGCTAAAACTATTGAGGATTTAATTTATCAACGTATAGGAATTAGAATATTTTCAAATGACGAACAAATACCCATTCAATGTATTGAGTTTATCAATCTACCAGATCGTTATATTCTAGATCCCCACGTTTTAGCGGCAGTAGGAACGACCAAAGATAATCTTAAGATTTTTAAGTTGAGTGACCTTAGTATGTCGCCAATTTTCCACAAAGATACACTCATTTTAGTAAATACTTCAGACAAAGAAATCACTCCAGGTAAATTTTATGCAATAGAAATAAATGGAGAAGTTGCAATTCGTAGATTAGTAAAAAGCATTGGATCAGATATTTATACCGCAAAACCTGAGAATATCAACTTTGAATCACAATTTTTTAATCCGAAGCAAGATAAGCTAATCGGTCGTTGTGTCCACATTTGTGGACAAAACATATAAAAGAACAGTCATAAAATAATCATTTTGGAGAATTATGATGATTAAAAAATCAATTGGACAACCAGAACTGACGGCGTTATAGTATTTAAGCCTTATGGTTTTAAATATGGTTATTTTATCACTGAGAGTACATTGATTATTGCTGATGATTATGGAACATTGAAGTTATCTAAAACGGGAACCAATCAAGAGCTTAAGAATTTTGTAAATAATCACTATCTGGATATTTTGCAGCATCATATACGTTATTAAATTAACCGCCGTAAGGCGGTTAATTTTAGATTGAAGAAAGAGTTGTACTATGCAAATTAAATATGCAAATTTTTGTTTTAACCAACGTGGAACTAAAATAGATTTATCTCATTTTATTGAACAATTAACTTCATTAAATGGTAAATTTATTCCATTTAATAAATTTAGTGGTGACGAATTTGATACTGGCATAGATAGTGGAGACAGCGAAGAATCAGGAATTTCAATACATACAGAGCAAGATGAAAGCCATATTTATGGATTAATCGCCAGTGTGGACAATGAAAACTTAAAAAAAGTACCCACAATAAAAAATGGAATTTTTAGCTTAGAAAATGCTACTGAGGGCTTAGTTTATATAAATTTTTTTATAGTAAGCAAACAAACTGGATTCGGTGCCTTTTCACACTACAAAAATTCACTATCAATTCATGACTTCAGAAGAGCATTAAATACACATTATGACTCAATTGACAAAAAGCGAAATAGTCAGAATATAATACGCCCATATGTAGGCTATGAAAATTTTTTAAATTATATACAACATAATTTTGAGCGTATTGATGTTATTGAAATTTTAGAAAGAACTGATAAATATAATAAGCATGATAAGTTTAAGCAATGTGCAAGATTTTCCCAAGGAAGTTTTATTGAAAATACCAGATCACTCAAAGTAAGAATCTCCTCAGGACGGCAGAATGCATTTTTTAAATATTTAAACAATATCGGAATTACTGGTGATATAATTCGTGTTGCTGGTACAACCATTGACCATATAAATGGAACCAGTATTTCTAAATATAGAAATAAATCCAAAAATTGCAAATTAGATTTTTCATATGAAGATTTGTTGGATCAAATGCTTTGTATTAGAGAAAATTTCCCGCAGGGATTTACTCAACTTGGATTTGTTCAACTACTTAAAGAGAACGCTAGACTGGATTAAAAATGAATTTCATCAAAATATTCATTGTCTATATCGTTATGACTGGGTTAGCTTATATTGATTTAGTACAATCGCTATTGCTGGATTTTAGAAGTTTTATTCCAACTTTATTCTTTTCAGTTGCAGCATTATTATTTACATTTCGGTTAACTATTATTTCATCTTTCACCGAAAAACTTCCCAAACGAGATGACATTAAAGAAAAGATGATATTGTTTAATCAATATTTATCAAAATATATCCTCTGGACAATAGGATATGGTGTGTTAGGAATATTGCTAAGTAAATTTTGTAAAGATATCAACATACAAAACCATGTGCTATTATTGCATTATTTATCTTATAATACTATCTATGCTCTTATTATCTTAGCCAGAGGAGTATTACTTACGACGCTATTTTTCACTTTGTCTAAATTTATTAAAATCTGCACAATAACACAAAGTCTTGCAGAATTATATATCATGAAATCTTTTGATGTATAGGTCTGACCAACTTAGCAGTTTTTTTCATACAAAACAAAACCCAGTAAATTTACTGGGTTACTATCATATAACATAAGTCATTTTTTATGCATGGGCTTACGGATGAATGCGATTCTCATCATTCCCTCAGTTAGCTCTGGGCTATCGCTATAATCAATTTCATTGTCAGTCATAGCATCTATTTTATCCCAGTCTGTTTTTGTGTGTTTCATAATTTCTTCTTCCACGATTATTTGCCTTTTTATGCAAACTTAATTGTGTCAAAATTAACACTAACATTAGCGTGCATCCCCTTTTCAAGCATAAAGCTATTTGCTTCATCTTGCAATGCTAAGCGTACAAACTCAGTTGTTGAATAACCAAGTTTTTCGGCATACTCATAGGCTTTCTTAGGGCTTACAAATTTACGACCGTGTTCAATATCGCTGAGGTAAGATGCCGAAATTCCAAGTTTCTCAGCAAATTCCTTTAAGGTTAACTCATCACACAAGCGAATAGTTTTGAGATTATCACCCAAAGATTCATCTTCACCAAGTAACTCATCTAAATATTTAGCCAAGCTTCTAGTAGTCATGTTTATTTACCTCTATAACAATAATTTTAACCGAGTTTTGTTCTTCAATATAAATTGCTCTGTATGCTTTATTTAAACGAATTGACCGTTGACCTTTTCTATCACCAGCTAATGGCTCGTCATGATATCCCGGTATTTTTCTAGCCATGATAATTCCCTGATGATTCACTAATTTAACCCACATTTTTAATTTTTTTAAAATCTGATGTGGGATTTTAGCTAAGTCTTTCTCTGCTTTTTTATCAAACTGAACAATATCTTGTGAATAAATCAACTTCATTAAAATAACCTTTGCTTAATTACCAGAATTATACACCTTTTTAGTGTATATAACAATTTATTTTACTCATAATGCTATTCGCTCTAAAAAAGTCACACTTCACAATATGCTATTTTAATTTTATTTTTTGGATTATATAATAAATAATATTCCTTTAAGGTATATTTTATCTTGACTTAAATATCTCAATATGGAATAATAACGCTATAGGTAAGTCAGGGGTGACTTACTACCCTAGTTCTTTAACAAATTAAAATCTACGAGATGGAAATCCACTCTGTCACAAGTGAGTGCAATATAACTTGTGATATATAGATTGCAACTAATAGCGATTATCGTCATAACATTTGATAGTCGCTATCGTGATGTAATTTACTGATAAGCCAAAAACTAAAAAAGACTAACTTAGATCAAATTGACCAACAACACGCAAGGTTTCTTCCTGAGGATAGACATCTGAGTATCCTCTATAACAGCCATCAACTGGACATTGAAAATGAAAAGAATCTTTGTCATCAAGATTGACTTGTTTCATAAATACACGGTGAATTTCGCAATAAAGTTTATTTTGACAATTAAGCTTGTATTCCTCTAATGCAAGTTCTTGTCTTTTTACTTCAAGCTCAAGTTTTTTCATTTTAAATTCTTTATCAATACGATATTTTTGAGCTTCAAGAATTTCTTGTTTTAGTTGAGTACTCACGATTTCAGCTACCCTTTCAGCTAGTATTTCAGCTACGCCGTCTGTTAGCGGCTTAATTAATTTCTTAGCAATATCAGTTGCATCCATGATGTTTCTTTCTTGAACGTTAATAATTTTGTTTGAGACCTCTATTATAACAATCACTAAGGGAACATCATGAATTTAACTATTTTTTGGAGTATTTAATAAAAGTTGATTTAAATTTACATATAAACGAATTAACGAATGCTCAGTTTGATCAGGTTTTAATACCATTAATCATGAGGTCTATATTTAGAACTTACTCTAATGGTGAAAACATCGAATGGTCATTTAACGTTAGTTGCTCTGATTTTAAAGTGAGCGATAATCTACATCTTTCGCAAAAAAATGTTAATTCGGGAGAGCAACATGAGTAAAGCAAGAGATAATCTCCGAGCTGCGGTTCATGCTATCCAGAAAGCTGAACAAGTAAGCGAAAAACGTTCAGCAATAGCTGAGCGTCACATTATCAAAAATCAAACTACCAATTACGAGAAACTTTGTCAATTCATAACAAGAAAGGAGCATCACGGTGCAAAAAGATGAGTTAAAGCAGGAGTTCACGCCAGCTGACATTTGCGAAGCTTGTGGATTCGGGGATAAAACTTTTTACAGATATAAGAAAGCAGGTAAAATCCCAGAACCTGACGATACTGATCGCAAGCCTTTTGTTTGGTACCGTCGAACAATTTTGCCGTTTATTGAAGAGTACGCAAAAATAAAAGCGACACGCCAAGCCACAAAATCTCAACCACCCCAACCCTGACGAAAGTCGGGGTTTTTTTATACCTGATCAGATTAGCTACCTGATTATTTTTTATTCTATTACCCACAGGACACAAACCATGTTTCAAATTATTCAATATGACCTCACTGGCAACAACCGAGAGCATCTAATTAAGCAAGTAATGAGCATCCGCATTGCTCAATACTTAATCATGAAATGGAACCAAAGCGCAGAACAATATCGTGCTGCAGTTCAATACTACGCCAACTATGTTGGTTAATTTTGGAGATAGCCTTATGAACCAAAATCTGACAACGGCTCCATTGTCTGTAATCAATCAGCAAATCCTAGACGGATTTAGCAAACAGCACAATCTGTGGGCACATGATCTAATCTCAACAGATGATTATTGTGCTTATCTGGAAGCAAATGAGAGCAAATTCAGCGAAGAACTTTATTCTGGCCATATTCGGCAAACATTAAACTTAGTTCCGAATATTCCAACTTATCAGCGCTTGATTGAAATTCATTGTCGAATTAGCCAAAACCTTAATAGCAAATGCGCTTAATTTATACTGGAGCATATTATGATCTTAGATATTCAACAAATCGTCAATCAAAAACTTGCTGAAATGGCAGAAAATAAAACCATTGAAACTCAAATTCAAAAAACACTGGAAAAAAGTGTTAATGAAGCAGTTACGGATGCTTTAAGTGACTATACATTTACTAAAAATATCAAAGACAAGCTCAGAGATACAGTTGGCAAATCGCTAGATGGTTTTGATTTTAGCTCGTATCATGGTTTTATCACTGATTATTTTAATCAGTTAGTTAATCATCATTTGAAAGAAGACATTAAAGCTAAAATAGAACAATCATTCAATCAAATATTATTTGTGAAACGAGATAGTATTAAATTGTCTGAGATTTACGATGCATATAGAGATTTTCTGTTAGAGCATCTTAGAGAAAGTGAAAAATATGATTTGAATAATTATTTTTATCATGAAATCTCAAGGGATAAATACACAATTAAAATCAAATTGGGGAGATCTGAATTTGATAGAACATCTTGTTATGATCAGAACGATTCAATTCTATTTGAGATATGGCCAGAACGTGAATCAATTGGAACCGATGAGGAGCGCGGAACACTATGGCTAGTAGATTGCCATGGGTATAAGATTGATAAAGAGTTAATTTTTAAAGACTTATCCAGCTTTGAACTATTGATGATTAATCTCTATTTCAATAAAACGCAAATTGAAATAGACGTGTGGGATGATATAGACACTAGTCTAGGTTTAGACATTTAAATTTTAAGGACCAGAAATGCAAAAAATAGCATGTGATATTGGTTACGGTTTTACCAAATTTAAAACCGACAAAATAGTAGCTAGCTTCCCATCGGCAATAGCTCACGCACGTAAGTCTCAAGCAGACATAGCAACGAATTTAGCTCATGAGTTTGAAGGTGGTCATTATTTAATTGGTGATGCTGCAGTAAGAAACGCTCTGACTACCCGTGACTATAGTTGGCTGGCAAAGTACGCGCCGTTGTTACTCTTTGAAGCGATTAATCAAGCGGAATTAAGCCCAGCTAATGAGATTAAGCTAGTTACAGGGCTTAGTTTACTCAATTGGTCCAAGCGTAATGAATTTGCTGAACGACTTAGTGATTTTGTTGTCGATAAAATCCGTGTGAATAATATCAAAATTACTCTGGTACCGCAAGGTAAAGGCGTGTACCTAGACTGCCTAGCTAAAATCAAGGATTTAGCTACTGCTTTGTGTTTGGTGGTTGATATAGGTACCAATACGCTTGATGTTATCCCGTTTGAAGCTGGTAAAGCTTTAGCATCTGAAGCTTATGCGACAAGTGATGGAATGAATCAAGTTATTCAAGAAGTTCAAAAGCTTGTTAATCGTGAATTTGGTATTTCAGCTAGTGAAGCCGAAGTTACCAAGATAATCAGAAGCAATCAGATTAGCATTGCTGGTGAAGTTCGTGATTTATCGGTGTGGATTGAAGAAGAGAAGCAGATTTATTTTGAGATGATTTTAAATCAGATTTGTAGTAAAAACGCTGATTTATTCAAACGTGCCGACTTGATTATTTTTGCTGGTGGTGGTGCTAACTATGCCCCAGATTATTTGCCACAGAATAAACAGTTTTACTTTATACCCGAGCCAGAAAATTCTAACGTTAATGGTTATTTTACTTTGTTGAGTGATTAGCTATGGCACGACTACAAGTAAATATAGATGCTGAAACCAGCGAAATATTAAATGGTTTTAACCGTCCTGGTCAAAAACGTTTATTTATTGAGTATGCAATTAAAGCTGCAGCTCAACACCCAGAAGTTTGTGAGGTTTTTGGATTAAAAGATAAAGCACAGGTGTCAGTGACTGCAAAAGCTAAACCGCAGTCAATGAATAATTGGGTTGAAATAAAAAAGGAAGACATTCCAAGTCGGGTTAAATTTGATGATGAGTTTAACGATGAGTGATTGCGACAATCTTAGTTACTACATCAATTCACGCAGCAAAGGTAAGCGCTGGTTTGTTTTTTCTGTGCAGGATTTGGAGCAATATAATCAAGTTGCCGCTAATCAAGTGACTATGGACCAGCTCAATTATCTTGGCTGGTATGAGGTTTGCGGTATAAAAGATCGCTTGATTTATTTACGAAGGGAGTAAGCAGATTTGAAGGCAATGTTTGAATTAGTTTTATTTTTGGCACTAGCAATCGTTTTGATTTCGCTGGTGCCTTTTCTTTTACGGTAACTATTTTTAATTTTTAGGAGTCTTATTATGAAAGAATTCAGTACTTTTTTAGAAGAATACCATGGTGGTATTTTAAATGATACTCTTGGCAAAGAATTGACCAAGTTAACTGAAGCAGTGAGTAAACAAGGTAAGAAAGGTACCATGAGTTTAAACATTATTTTAAAACCTGCAGGTAATGGCAAAATGGATTTGTCAATCACATATGCAGCTAAACCGCCGATCGACAATACTGTTAGTGGTCTGATGTTTGTCGATGATGACAATAATCTAGTACCGACTGACCCAAATCAGCCAGCTTTACCAGGACTAGCGGTAGTTAGAAAACTGGATACCCCAGAACAAAAACGTCAAGCAATTTAATTTTAAGGAGTAGTTATTATGTCAGAAAAAAACGTTATTGAAACTTATTTGGAGCACTCGTCAACGCATGAAGTTCTATTACATGATAAAGATGATAATGCTAAACCACTGGTAATTATCACTGGTAACGGCAAGATTCAGAGTCTTGAAGAATACCGCGACACACCACTGCAGATTTCAACGGAGCGTGAATTTTGTGATCTCCGCGGGTTTGTCGATTATGTCAACGATTTTAAAACCGATACTACGGCGTGTTTTACAGGAGCAAAAGAAATCCGAACCATTTTTGACTATCATGGTAAAGATAACCCACGCTGGGGTAAACATCAGGCAGTCTTTGCAATTCAGATTTCACGGCGCTGGAAAATTTGGGAGCAGGCACATAATCAATGGATGTCCCAAAAACAATTTGCTGACTTCTTAGACTCTGGCTTGAACGAGATTATCGACCCAAGCCAAGCAGTAATTTTAACCTTGGTGCAAAACTTCCGTGCTACTACCTCATATGAGTATGACTCGGAAAATAGTGCTGGTCGTGAAGAATTACGCTATCGCAAAATCGTTCAAGGTGGTTCTTCTAAATCAGAAACAATCACTTTACCGGATTATGTGACTCTTGCATTGCAGCCATTTGAAAATATTGAAGTGTTAAATGACCGTTTGCCGGAAGAATTACAGATTCCAGCGTATGAGTTAAAAGCAAAAATCAACTGGCAAGTAAATACCGATGGCGCTGGGTTGATGTTTAAAGTGCAAATTCTGAATGTAGAAAACGTGGTCAACAAAACTCTTGAGATTATCAAGAATGCGGTTAATCATCTTACTGAAGTAAAAACCTACATCGGCTAAATTTAACATCCCCGAATTATCGGGGTTTTTGAGAGGTTATTATGAAACTTATAGTAAAACAGGATGTTGAAATTGAGGTACATAGTATATTGCTTGATTTACCAATCAGGTATGATGATGAAGATATTCCGTTTGATTTTCCATGCCGTATAAAATCCGAGGATGAAAATGAGTGGGATCGATTGAAATTGTTAGTAAATATTGCAACTGGAGAAATTTTAACTCCAGAATTTCCTAGAGATTTTTCATACAACATTGACACAATGAAAGTATGTGATGAGGGTATTTATGTTCTCTATGATAAAGAAGGTAATGAACTTGCAAGACATGAATGCTATGTTCCTGAATGTGTTCCTGGTGAATTTGGTGATTACGTCCATTTGTTTATTAAAGACGGATTCATAACAAACTGGCAAGAGCCAAAACATCTTCGGGAATTTAAAATTTAACTCTCTGCTCACTCAATCTGGGTGAGCATCTAACACAGGCTATTGACTGCAGCGCATTTATCAAGTGTATTGTTTTGAATAGCCTTCAAGTGGGCTTAGAGGTGCTGATTTGGAGATAGTCAGTAGTTTTAAGCCTATTTATCCACAGGTAGCTCACACAAGTTGTGGGCTATTGCTTTTGTAATGTATATAACAGAGGTTTATGGTAATGGCAACAATACAAGTAACGGTAAGCTTAGATGGCTTACGAACAAAAATAATGCATAACTATGCTGAACTAAAAGAACTGCTCGAGGAAATCACACTTGAACAGCATAGAGATGGAGATAGCAATATTTGGATTGAGCGCAACGATATGGAGCGTATCTATCAAGCAGTTAACGAATTACGAGAAAACATTGGAGCATTAAATTGCTGCTCTTGTGCAGATATTGAAATGTCAAACTTATCACATATTAATCAGCAAAGAGGTATGGGGTATATTCAGTGGAATAAGGAAGATAATAATGAGTAGCTTCTTAGATGAATTGGACAGTCTTGAGCTTAGCGATGATAGTGATAATTATCAGTCTTTGGAAAAGATTATTAATTTTACTAAGAAATTGGGCAAAAATGCACGTAGAATGTTTGAAATTGGGATTGTCCAAGATGAGTTACAAAAGTTGGAGTTTGAGTTGGAGAGTTCACCATCGTTGGAAACTTATAGAATAAACACAATGTATCCTGAAACATCATTTAATGGCGTTTATTTTTATGCTGATTTTGCATTGTTTGATAGCGAACGTTATTACTATAAATTGCCAACTTGGCAACAAGATTTATTGACTAGAGTTAAGGAGTTAATTAATCATGCGTAATTATAAAATTCACTACGGTATTCATCAAAGATTAGATCTTGACGCTATCGGAACGCTAAACGATGAGGGATTACATTCAACGGCTAAACTCTGCAACGAAAGACACTCCAAAATTTCGCTGCCAGACGTTACCTTTGACAAAAAAATTGTTACTTGCAAGAGATGTCTTAAAAAATTGGCAATTAATCATGAATAAAATATGGCTAGTAAGAACACATGACTGGGGATATTGTGCATTATTTCCTAGTTTCATGGTGCATAAATTCAATTGCAGAGTATTACGCGGTTTATGGCACGGAGATTTGAACCCCATGTTAATTGCTAGCTATGGAAAAACAGCGTCATATCCGAAATATATGAGAAAAAATATCGCATATAAAAAGATAATGCCAATTAAAATTTACACAGCGCACAGAGCGGCAAGATTAATTAGTAACGTTAAATCTAAATTAATAAATTTAAGAAAGATTAATCATGAATAATACTGACAAATTAACAAAAACAGCACGGCGGTATTTTAAAAACCATATCGCGGAGTTTCACGAGATGGTTGTCAATGGTAACAAGTTATGGCTATTGAATTGGGCGAAACCAGGCAGCAATCATTTAGCTGTCAAATATACATATAGCAATGGTGTGTTATCAGTCACTGGAGATTTAGGCGAAAGTATGTATTATTGGGGTAATCATAATCACCTGCAGGCTGTTGCTAATTTTCGACCATACTATTTTATTGGTAAGAGAATTGGTGGCAGTTTCAAAAATTACGAGTATGATAGCACAAAAGCTGAAAAAGAGATTAAGCGAATTTTTATTGACAATGGGTGGTTTAAAGGCGAAATGGCGCGCGAAGATGCTAAAGAGTTATATGATGAGATTGTTTCAATATTTAGTGAATATAATGATCCCGAATTATGTGAGACGATTGCATATGCAAAAACTGAGCTAGAAAATGTTGGTGATTGGTATGAGTACGGTTTTAGAAATGCAGGTAAGACACCTCACACGTGGTGCTGGTTTCAACATGTCGGGCTAGTTATGGCTGTTGAACAGTTGAAAAAACGTGGTATTTTAAAGGATAATTAATCATGAATAATACTGACAAAAAAATAACCTGTGCGACATGTAAATACTCTAAATGTGTTACAAGATATTATAGCCCAACTAGGCAGTACAAATATTTTCGCTGTAAATTAATACAAGCATTTGCAGATATTGATTTACCACGCGGTTTTGCATGCAATCGGCATCCATTGGCGAAACTCAAATGCGAGACATAATCACAATCTGCATCATCGTGATAGCACTTCCAGTATTGCAGATACTAGTTTGCATCATTGGAGAGTTTTTCAACTTATCATCGTATGACAAAGGGTATTACGCTGGAGTTACATGCATGTTGGTAACAATAATGATCTTAGACTGGAGAATATGAAGTGATTAAAATAACGACAACTAAAAACGGCGTGAATAACTACACGTTTTGCCAAGATGCCGTGGTTAATCGCCGAATACGGCATTTAGTGGAATCTGGACATGAAGCAATAGCAACTGAACAAGCAACGCAGGCTGAGCTGGATGCACTACAAGCAGTGATAAAGAAGCCAGCACCAATTAGACGAAGGAGTAACTAGCTATGATAAATAAAGATAATACCCCATCCTCACAACATGAAGAGATTGTATTGAAAATTAATGATGAGATTTGTTTTTGTGCTGGACAAACACTCATTTTGATTAAATTTAATTATGTAGATGAAGAAATTGATTATATCTTTGGTGGTTCACGAATATATGGCTCATTTAGTACAGTACATAAAATATTATCCGTTAATGGCAAACAAGGTAAATACATTATTCCTGAGTTTGATTTTAAACAGACTTTGTTAGATGCTGGCTGGAAAGCTGATGATGCTATTATTCACAACGGTGCAATTTGGGTTAATCTAAGGTTGCGCAATTTTTGTGACGATGCTAGACAGATTAAATTAACTCCTGCCAATGCAGAGAAATTAATCATGCTGGCTAAGCGTGCCGAGGGGTTAGAGCATGAGTGACATATTAATTGAATATTACAGAGTGCAGCTAGATGCTGCGATTAAATTAATGTTAAGTTTTTGGAGGATATGATGAGTAATTACACAAATGATGTGGTAGTATCTTTAAATGATTTATGCAAAACATATTGGACAACAAAAACACCTGGAGCAATCAGAGTTGATATTTGTAGAGGTGAAAATTATCCGTTTCTGTTCAAATTAGGTAAACAATGGGTTGCTAGAGTAGGAGATTTTAAATTATGGCTGGAAAAACAAAAGAGCAAACAGCAAACGCGCAAGTAGGTATATACATCCGGGGCAATAGCATCCGGATTTTATTTTACTACAATAGTGTGCGCTGTTATGAAACTGTAGCAACTGGTGCAAGTAAAGCTAATATAAATTACGCGGTTAGACGTAGAGCTGAAATATTGCGTAAAATTGAAGATGGTGAATTTGACTATCGCTTAGAGTTTCCAAAATCAAATAATGTCAAAAAATTCTATGATAGTTATAATTTCACTTGTGGAGACTATCTAACTCGACAGCTTTCAAATTATCAAAGAATGACCGAAGTCAGTGAACTTGAATTAATAACTCTTAAAACCTATCGTCGAATTATTAATCATAAATTACTGCCCTTCTTTGCAGATATGTTAATCGGTGAAATGGATGGGCAAGATATTAAGCGGTTTATAAATAGCCTAGATTGCTCAGCTAAATATGCTACACAAGTAATGATTCCACTAAGAGCTGCACTGGATGAAGCTGTAAACGATGGAGTGTTAAATATAAGCCCGCTTAATCAACTAGCATTAGCGAAATTAATACGTGAAAACTTCAGAAAATCATCATTTGTTAGAGAGAGATTTACTGAATGTGAACGAGACGCAATTATTGACGCTTGTAATGAACCAATGGTTAAACATATGATTACCGTGGGATTTTTTACCGGGTTACGAATAGGTGAATTAATCGCGCTACGATGGGAAAATATACACAATGGCTATATAACAGTCACTCATAATCAAGTTAAAGGAGAAACTACGACACCAAAAACAGACTCAGGAATACGTGAAGTTATCATGCTACCAAGAGCTAAACAGGCATTAATTGAAATGCATAAATTAACTGGAGAATATGATCATGTTTTTGTCAGTAAGTATACTAAACAACCTTGGCAAAGCTCAGATGCATTACAGAAACAATGGGTTAAAATTCTAGCTAAAGCAAAAGTTAAATATCGTATTCCATATCTAATGCGACATACTTTTGCTTGGATGTTAATTAACAACGGAGAGAGCTTACAATTTGTAGCTGATCAGCTAGGTCATCGAGACATGGAAATGGTAATCAGAATTTATGGAGGTACTACAAAAAGAATTAATTACAAACTTAAAGGCAGCTATTAATGGCGACGAAAATGGCGACATTTGCAGTAACTTTGAGAAACAATCAGTAACTTATACGTTACTTATAAGATGGTGCGGAAAACGCACAAATATAATAATTACAATATGTTATATACGGATAATACATGGATTCTGAACTATTCGAGTCTCTTCTTCCGCACCATCAAATATACCACAAAAAAATCAAAACTCAAATTATCTAACTAAATATATAAAGTTTTATTAACGCGAAACCTTTATATAAAAAAGCATAATTACAAAATCCGTACCAAAGTTTGTACCAGAACTGTTATCTCAACTCACCTTCTATTTTTATATATCAAAGAACCTTGTATTATCAAGCAAATGATTTACTTTACCGCTAATGAATTTGCAGAGAAGCTAGAACACAGTTGGACTACTTTAAATTTTGATTAAAAATCATCTATACTGCCAACTAATATTTAATCCTGTAATAAAATCAACAGTAATATTTACTGATGATTTTATCAATACATCATGGTTAAAATATCGCTTTACATATTGAAAAATAAGAGCATCTAAAAAATACAGCAGACAGTTTAGAGAGATTAGAATAAATGAAAAAAATATTATTACTTGTTATTGGTATGTTCGCATTAGGGTTGGATGCTTTTGTTATTTCTGGTCTACTACCATATATTAGCCATGATTTAAATGTAAGTATGGCATCGACTGCTCAGACTGTTACCGCGTTTACCTTGTGTTATGCTTTATCTGCTCCGATTTTTGCAACCTTGCTATCAGGTAAAGAAGTTAAAAATATTTTACTACTTGCTTTGTGCATTTTTATCATTGGTAACATAATTAGTGCGATATCTACTAACTTTACCATATTTATCTTAAGTCGTTGTGTCGCAGGTATTGGTGCAGGAATTTATTCACCTTTAGCGGTAGCTAGTGCTGCAGTGCTGGTAAAACCAGAACAAAAAGGCAGTGCCCTTAGTTTAGCGCTTGGGGGTATGAGCATGGGCGTTGTTTTAGGTGTTCCACTTGGTTTACTAATTGCAACAAAATTTGATTGGCACATAACGCTTTGGTTAATTGCTGCTCTTGGTATGATTGGCATGATAGTAATCTTTCTTAAGTTTCCTAAAATAAAAGCTGCTACTCCACCAAGCTTAATTGAGCGAATTTCAATTCTCAAAAATAAGCATGTAGCGGCAATCGTAGTAGTTTCTTTTCTCACCGCAGTTGCGAGTTTAGGGCTTTATACATTTATTTCTTTAATTGTCGCAAATATGCATGGAAGATATAGCTTAACTAAGTATTTTTGGGTCTGGGGTATTGGTGGCATGATCGGAAGTTTTGCAGTCGGCAAAATAATTGATAAAACGAGAAATCCTCGAATAATCATGGCGCTTATTTTGTTATTTCTTAGCTTGTCTTTACTGGTTATTCCAATTTCAATAACGCGACCAATAGTGTCAGTAGTTCCGTTTATTATTTGGGGTATTATGGGTTGGGCATCACAAACACCTCAGCAACACGCTTTAATTAATACAGAACCTAATCATGCGGCAGCAGCAGTAGCACTAAATAGCTCGACTAATTACTTAGGTGGTTCAGTTGGTACTATGTTAGGTAGTTTATTACTAACAATGAATATTACCTCCGCAAAGCTTACTCTTTTTGCGGCGGGTGTAGCGTTTATTGCATTAATTTGGCAAGTTGTTATCTGCTATGCCCACAAGCATAAGACAAAATAACATTATAATATTTATCCTCGATGATTTAATCGCATTAAGGTTATCACATTGTTTAGATCTATTTTTAATTTGCTTTTTATTTTATAAAGATGAGACTCAACGGTTTTAACCTCAATCCCTAAGTAGTTAGCCATAAGCTTCGGGTAATGATATATTTGTTTTGTAATGAGAATAATAATTTCTCGTTCAGTGGGTAATTCATAAAATTCAGTAGCAATATCAATATGCTTTAAAAAATATAATCTGGCTTGATAATTATCAAGATAAAACAGTAGATAAAACTTAAATAGCTCAAATAAATTAAGATTATTTGTTACAGCTTCACCGATTGATAAAATCCCATTTATTTTATTGGTCGCGCTTAAAACTGGATACTTTCGAACAGATTGAACAACAACTAGTCCATCTGTACTTAAAAATGGATAGCGATTGTTAATATATGTTTCTCCAGTAGATTTCAAATGAGCCTCAATTGCTATTATTTCTGAAGCCATATTCCCCCAATTTGGCTTCATATAACGATCAAGATCTAAAATATTATGACCTACTATGCTAGTTATGCTGCTGGTTCTAAATAAAAGATCATTAGCCGGATTAGATAAAATATATTTATCTGTAGTAGTATCTTTTAGATGTGCTGGATGCGCGCATGAATTAACCAGTTGTTCAACTAATTTATTTGATATATGAGTCATAACAAGAAAATCAATTCAAAAAATTAAACATTTAAACTACATTTATGAATTACCCTCTATTTTAGCATCTAATTTCACGTTAATTATTTAATCCTTGTCAATGCATAAATCAATGATTTATATAAATTACCATTACGATAATTAAACCTAAACTCAAATAAAGTTATTGGCTGCGCAAGTGGTGATAAAAGTTCTAAACATTGAAACCATAAAGTCTATCGTGCTATAATTTCCTATCAAAATACTAGATTCATCTCCCAGATTAAAAACTATCACTTTTTAAAAGAAGCGGCAATGAAGATTTTATATAAAACTTTACTAATTTGTACAAGCCTTGGTTACTTTAATTTATCACTAGCTTCCGAATCAGCTGTAAACATGGATAAAACATCCGCTTCATGTCGTTGTCTGCCGACATCGCCGTGCTGGCCTACGGATAAGCAATGGCAAGAATTTAGTAAACAGCTTGATGGTAAATTAGTAAGACCTGAGCAGCTTACTTTAGCCTGCCAAGCGAATATAAATAGCAAAGAATGCAAGAGTCAGTTAGTAAATATTAAAAATCCGTTCTACGTCCAGTCACAGCCTGGTGGCACTCAAACTCAAGGTTGGCTTAATGCCTGGTCAAATACACCAAGTGTATATGCCGTACAAGCCAAGACAACTCAAGATATTGCACGTGCTGTTAACTTTGCCAGAGAGCATAATTTAAGAATCGTAGTCAAAGGTGGCGGTCATGATTATTTAGGACGTTCTTCTGCACCTGATTCACTATTGGTATGGACGCATGATATGCGGGAAGTAAAATATATTCCTAATTTTGTACCAACTGGCGCTCCAGAGCATGAGTCAGCGATTCCAGTAATAACTGCCGAAGCAGGTACCAGATGGATTGAAGCATATAATGTTGCAACAAACCAAAACCATTTGTACGTTCAAGGCGGTGGATGTGCCAGTGTCGGTGCTGCAGGTGGGTTTATCCAAGGCGGTGGTTTTGGCAGCTTATCCAAAAAATTTGGTACTGGAGCAGCTGGTATCGTACAGGTTGAGATTGTTACCGCAAATGGTAACACTTTGATCGCTAATAAATACCAAAATTCTGATTTATTTTGGGCTATCCGTGGTGGTGGTGGCGGAACCTATGGAATTGTAAGTAAAGTAACTTTAAAACTACATCAACTACCGACAAGTTTTGGAATCTACAGTGCACAAATTTCCGCAAAAAATGACGATTCTTTCAAAGTGTTAATTAAAAAATTCTTGGACTATTATGCACATCAGCTCAATAATGAACACTGGGGCGAACAATTTGCCTTTAATTCCAAGAATCAGCTAAATGTTTTCATGGTATACCAAAGTCTAAGTACAAATGAAGCCAACAAAGTCTGGAAAGATTTTATTTCATGGATTAATCAGAATAAATCTGACTTTACTATTACAACTAAAAACATCCAAGTTCCACCTGCTGATATGTGGAATTATTCTTACTGGAAACAGCATTATCCTGATATGGTAACAGCGAATACTATGCCCGGTGCCCTAAAAGGTGAATACTGGTGGTCATCCAATACCGGCGAAGCATCACAATATATCTATACCTATCAGTCGTGGTGGATGCCTGGTGCATTACTGTCTAATGACAAGGATTTAACCAAATTGAGCACAGCTTTTTTTAATGCATCCCGTGCTGGTAATGTCTCTATACATATTAACAAGGGTCTGGCTGGTGCATCTGAAGATGCAATTACAAGTACTAAAGAGACCTCAACCAATCCAAGTGTATTTAATGCTGATGCTTTAGTCTTAATGGGAGCTGGTAGCGATAAAGTAATTAATGGCGTTAAAGGACGTGAGCCAAATTATAAAGTAGCACAAACAGCTGTTAATACTATTTCTGTGGCAATGAAAGAACTGATTGATTTAGCACCGAATAGTGGAACTTATGCTAATGAGGCTGATTACTTTCAAAAAAACTGGCAACAGGATTTTTGGGGCGATAATTATTCCCGATTACTGTCAATAAAGCAAAAATATGATCCTCAAGGCTTATTTTATTGCCATCATTGTGTCGGCAGCGAATTTTGGGATGACAAAGGCATGTGCAAAATTAATATAAACTCAACTTACTTACACTAGCCGCAGTAATAAAATTGCTACCTAAGGTTAAATATTGCATACGAAGATAAATTAAAATTTTTCAGGTTTTGATAGAATGCCGACTCCAACTCACGCTGAGGTCGGCATATTTATTGAAGAGTTATTTTGAGTCGCTAATTATTACATATCTTTAACCGTAATCTGCATTACCAGATCCGCGATATTAACGCTAGTATCAATTGCATTTTCGATACTTTTGTAAATTTCTTTAAGTTTTAAGATCGTAATTGTATCGTAATTACCAGAGTACATTTCCTTCATTGCATGGCGCAGATCTTCAACCGCACTATCATCAAACTCATCTGTTTTTTGGTCATCAGAGGAAATACGTTCATAATTGCCACTTTTTAGTGCGATCATAATATCGACCAACACTTTAGTAATATTTTGCAAGGTGGTAGCACTACGGATTAGACAATCATCGGCTTTGGTGTCAATGCTATAAATTTTGAGTTTTTGATTGATTTTGACAATTCGTTTAGTCAGTTTTAAGAGTAAAACCGACAACTCTTGAATATCGCCACGGTCAATGGGCGTAATAAACTGATTACTTAACTGAACCAATACACGGTTATTAATCTCAACTGCTTTTTGCCGCTGAGAGCGTAAATCAGAGGATAACTGTGCTTCATGCGCTTTATCGGTAGTATTGATAATCGCAGTAAAAATATTAGCTGATTCATGCACATTAGCTGCAGCTTCAACAAATAGGTTAAAGAATATATCTCCCTTACTCGGGATTATCGCTTTAATCATGCGTCGTAACACAAAAATCTCCTCATGTTATATCTACGGTCATTATCATATCATATATACTCTTCGTCTTATCGCCTAGCAATATTTCAAGTCTACTCCAGTATACCTGCTTTTATTTGTAAGATGCAATTTAAGATGGTCTCAGGTAAGACTTGTTGCAAACAATTATAATGCCAAAATTTACAGGTTCGTGCAAAACATGGCGCACATTCAATCGCGACTTTTTGAATAATTGCTTTTTCCGATAATGGCGGTGTAAAACCAGGCGAAGATGAGCCATAAATTGCAATCACGGGCACATTTACCGCACAAGCAACATGCATTAACCCCGAATCATTGCTAACCACTGTTTCTGCACAAGCCAACAAATCAATAACTTCAACCAAATTGGTTTTACCACAGAGATTATGAATATCTGACTTAATTGATGCTTGTCTGACAATCTCTTCAGCAAGCTCGGCATCTTTAGCCGAACCCATTAACCAAACTTGATAGCCGTGCTGTTGTAATTGATTGGATAATTTGGCAAAATGAGCCGTTGGCCAGCG
Source organism: uncultured Neisseria sp. (assembly GCA_964367915.1). GTDB lineage: Bacteria > Pseudomonadota > Gammaproteobacteria > Burkholderiales > UBA11063 > Aquella. The sequence goes on along the minus strand of CAYIZV010000004.1, from coordinate 35,611 downwards.
TTTAGCTGGACCGTACTCTGCAGCAGGAGCTAAACAAATAACTGGTTTGTCTAAAGACAAGTTAAGATTTTGCAATGCTTTGGTTTGATTAGATTTATCAATTGCGAATGATGGGTAAGGAATATTTTCAGGTTTATTACCGTTATTTGCGAGCGCACAAAAGCGCTCAATCATTAGTGGTAACGCCTGCTTATCCAAGCGATAATAATCGTTAAGCAACCCATAGCGCATTTCCCCAACAAATCCGGTACGGCGTTTAATCCCAGCAAAAAAAGGTATCAGTGCTGACTTAAGTGAATTTGGTAAAACAAAACATTGATCGTAATGCTCTTTAGCTAATTGTCGTCCAAGCCGAAACCGTTTAGCCAAACCAAATTCACCATGTTTGAATGGATTAATGAACACCTGACTAATCTCAGGCATTCGCTTGGCAACGTCTTTTGCCCAATCATTGACTAAGATATCAATTTGGCAAACGTCACCATGCTGCTGTTTTAAGATTTTGAGCAACGTTTGACTCATTACCATGTCGCCAACCCATGAAGGCGCAACTACCAATATTTTATAAGGCTTAACCGTATTCAAGATGAGTTATTTCACCAATTTATAATGCGTTGAGCAATAGGGACAAGTAATTTCTTGATTTGGCTCTTTTTCAATTTTTAGAAACACACGCGGATGCGCATTCCACTTAAGCATATCAGGCATTGGACATTGTAATGGTAAATCGCTAGCACTAACTTCAATTGATTTTTGCTTATTCTCTTGTAACATATTATTTCCTTTTATAATTTACTAATTAATTCTGGAACTACATCAAATAAATCTCCGATCAATCCATAATCGGCATATTCAAAAATTTGTGCGTTCGGGTCTAAATTAATCGCTACCACGGTTTTAGAGTCTTTCATCCCTGCAATATGCTGTACAGCACCAGAGATACCAATTGCCACATAAAGTTTAGGCGCAACTACTTTTCCAGTTTGCCCAACCTGACAATCATTGCTCGCATAGCCAGCCTCAACTGCGGCACGTGATGCACCAACTGCACCACCAAGTTTAACTGCCAAACCGTGAATCAATTTATCAAAATCTTCTTTAGAACCTAGTGAGCGTCCGCCTGTAACAATTAGTTCGGCATGAGCAAGATCTATTGTATCATTATGAACTAATTCTTCACTTAAATAGCTTAGTTTATCATTGATTTGTGGACTAAATTCATTTGCTTCAACACTAGCAGCACTACCAGCTTCGCTGTAAGCCGCAAAACTAGTTGTACGGATTGTTAACAGTTTAATTTCCTCAAATGATTCTACTTCTGCCAGAATATTACCCGCATACATTGGTTTTTTAAAGATATTGGGAGAAACTATCTCAACCACTTCGCTAATCTGGCTCAAATCCAGAATCCCGGCAATTCGCGGCAATAAATCTTTACCATAGCTATCTGCAGCGATTAATACATGAGTATAGTTTTTAACTATTTCGGCTAAATTGGCTGCTAACAAAGTCGCCAAGTTATTTGCATCAGTCACATTGTTAAATAACATTATTTTTTCAACAATTTTTAGTTCCTGAATCGGACTATAATCCGCACTACCCAAAATTAAAACATCACAATGTCCATTGATACGCTTAGCCGCGCTCAATACATTTAGTAAATTATCATTTAGCTTTTGTGCTTTGGCGGAAGTAATTACTAAAATTTTCATATTACATCGCACCTTTCTTGATTAAATCTAATAATTCACTGCTAGAGTCAACAAATTTACATTGTTTTTTAACCTCGCCATCCATCACTTTAACTAATCTAGTACGTGCATTCAGCTCTAGACCAAGTTCTGCAACCGCAATTTTCTCAATCGGTTTTTTCTTAGCTTGCATTAACTGTGGCAGCTTGATAAACCGTGGCTCATTAAGATATAAATCAGCGCTTACCACAGCGGGTAATTTGAGCTCAAGCTTTTGCGTACCACCATCAATTTCACGACGCGCAATCAGACTATCCGCATTTACTTCAAGCTGTGAAACAAAGGTTGCTTGTGGAATCCCCAGTTTACCTGCCAGCATCTGTGCAACTTGATTGGCATCGTCATCAATCGCTTGTTTACCCAGCATAATTAATTGTGGCTGTTCCGTGGCTACGATTTTTTGCAAGATACTGGCAATATTAATTGGCTCATAATTTTCACTGCTTTCAACCAAAATTGCCCGATCACAACCGCGCGCCAGTGCATTACGCAAAGTTTCTTCACATTTGGCACTACCGATAGATACGGCAACGATTTCAGTCACAATACCACGCTCTTTTAAACGCACAGCTTCTTCAATCGCATTTTCATCAAATGGATTTAGCGACATTTTACTATGTTCAATTTCTACATTACTAAAATCACTCTTCACCCGTACTTTTACATTCGGGTCGACTACGCGTTTTGCGCAAACTAATACTTTCATAAATTTCCTATACTTAACTATAAGTGCCCATGTAACTGCCGAAATATGAAGCAATGGCTAGGCGCAAGGCGACGTAGTTTACACGTGAGGTAAATGAGGAACCTTGCAACAACGCTATTGCGAAATAGCTCGAGCAGTTAACTCAGTTTTGAGGCTATTTCAGCCAGATATTTCCCCTGCGCCAGTGCCAGCGCTTTTTCTTCTTTACTAATTTCTAAATCAGCATTACTCCCCGCCAAATGCGAGACACCATATGGTGTTCCCCCACTACGAGTAGTTAATAATTCAGAATTAGAATAAGGTAAACCAACAATACACATACCGTGGTGTAATAACGGCAACATCATTGAAATTAAACATGATTCCTGCCCACCATGCATTGAGCCACTTGAAGTGAAAACACAAGCGGGCTTACCAATCAATGTTCCTGAGAGCCATTCATCGCTGGTACTATCCCAAAAGTACTTCATACTGGCTGCCATATTACCAAAGCGTACCGGCGAACCCAATGCCAAGCCCACACACTCATCCAAATCCTGTAGGCTAACATATGGCACACCGCTATCAGGAATCTCTGGCGCAGTTTGCTCACATACGGTAGATACTTTTGGAACTGTTCGCAATCTGGCACTCATCCCACTAACACTTTCAATTCCTCGAGAAATTAGCTGTGCCAGTTGTTTAGTCGCACCAGTAGCAGTATAAAATAATACCAAAATTTCTTTATTTGTCATTTAGATTAAATAATCCCTTGCAACTTTAAATCATTTTGAGTTACAATAATATTATAGAAATAAGCTATACTCGTACACACTCATTAGCATTAGCCAAAATAAAGCTCCTGTCTAAGAAGCTGGTTTCAGTATAGGTTAAATTAGCTCCATATTATACCAAAGCTATCGGAGCTTTTTACAGATAAGTACAAAATGCGAAAAAAAATATTACTCAACATATTGTTATGCTCAGCATTATTTGCTAGTCGAGCTGATAATATAGCACTTACCATGCAACAGCTTAGCCAAAGCCCAATGCGTACAGATAGCAATCTTTGGCAACGAATGAATGATGGTTTTGCTCTTGATCACAGTGAGACTAAAGAAGTAAAGTATTGGGAAAAACGCTATAGCAGCCCCAAATATTTTAATATCATCATGCAAAATGCTGCGCCCTACCTCTATTTCGTAGTAACAGAAATGGAACGTCGTGGTATCCCGACTGAATTGGCATTAATTCCAATAGTGGAGAGTACCTATAATCCCAACGCAGTTTCTCCAGCAGCTATTTCCACTGGCATGTGGCAATTTGTTTCAAGCTCTGGTAAACGCTTTGGCATGATTCAAAACTCAGATCTAGATGAGCGTAAGGATATTGTTAAATCAACCCGTGCAGCCATAACCTATCTGCAATATCTCCATGATATGTTTGGCAGCTGGGAATTAGCAATTGCTGCTTATAACTGGGGTGAAGGAAATATCAATACCGCAGTAAATAATTCGAGTAGTCGTAATTTTTATGACTTGGATGTGCGCGATGTTACCCATCAATATGTACCCAAGGTAATTGCATTGGCAAATATAATTCAAAATCCACGCAAGTTTGGGATTAAATTGACCAATCTGCCTAATCAACCGTATTTTGCGATAGTCAATCCACAAGCACCACTAAAAGTTACTGATTTTATGACAATGTCAAATCTTTCACCGGCGCTTAATAAAAAACTTAATCCGCAATATAACTCAACCAGCTATAGCGTAAGTCCAACTCAACGCCTACTCCTGCCGGTGAGTAACCAGCCAACCTATTTAGCTGCGATAGGAGCAAGCGCAAACTATACACCTGCGCCAGTATCTCAGCAAGTTGACCCAGTTATTACCGCAAGCAGCACTCCAAGTAATAATAACTCAAATACAGTTACAAGCAATGATAGTAGCAGTGATGGAATTGCCGCCTTAGCTGCAGCAAGCAGCGTCAGCAACAATCAAGCCAATAATACAGCGGCAGTACCAAACTCTGCATCATCTGACCCAATTGGTGATGAAGCTGCAATAAAACTCAGTGATAGCCAAACAGCAGCGCCTAAAATAGCAGCCAATACCAGCAATAATAAAAATACGGTAAATGACTTGCTTGGTGGCACGAGTACTGCCGCAGCAGCCAACAATATAAATAGCGACGCTGATAGTAAAAATGGCTTCACCAATTATGTCGTAGTCTCTGGTGATACCTTATACTCGATTGCCAAACGCTTCTCCGTTCCTGCTGAAAAAATTAAGGCTGATAACCAAATGGTTGATAATAATGTTAAATTGAATCAAGTCTTACTAATTCGTACAGGCTCAAGCAGCTCATAAAATTAAATTAAGCAACAATAAAAAAGAAAATTATGTCAAATACTCAACAAATCCCTACCACTTATAATGGAGATATTATAGGTGGTGTTCCGGTAATTACTCATTTGAATATTGATGATTTGGAATCAGGTAAGATTCATCGCTTTATGTTTCAAGGCAGCAACATGAATATCGGGCAACACTGGTATGTGCCTGTGATTGTAGCCAAAGGAAGCAAGCCAGGAAAAAAACTACTCCTCAATACCGGAATACATGGTGATGAACTAAATGGTTCACGGGTGATTCAGCAATTATTTGCAAACTTAGACGCAACTCAACTCAACGGTAGTATTATCGGAGTTATTCAGGCTGCGCCCAATTCTTTATTTCACATAAGCCGTACATGGTACTCCTCTACCGATAGCGGTGAATTTACCAATATGAATGGGATTTTTCCCGGTGATAAAAATGGTAACAGTGCCCAAGTTCATGCTTATTTACTTTGGAATAATTTATGGCATAATAATTGTGATTATGCAATTGATCTGCATAGCCAATCCACTGATACCGAATACCCGCTGTTTGTCTTTGCTGATTATCGTAATCCAGCAATTAAAACCATAGCAGAATTAATCCCTGCCGACCAAATCAAAATTGATGAAGGCGAAAAAGGAACTGTTGAGACTACCTTTGTCGAACATGGGATTCCGGCTATCACTATCGAAATTGGCGCAGCACGCAGCTATCAATCCGAATATATTAATCGAACACTCGAAGGCATCAAAAACATTCTAAATCATTTGCAGATATGGGTTTGTCAATCTGGGCGTACAGCAGCAAGTTATGGTAGTTTTATTGGTAATCAAATGCACTCGGTTAAGGCCGTGACTGGTGGTTATGCCGAAATAAAAGTAAACTTGGGTGATGATGTTGTCCAAAATCAAGAAATCGCGCTACAGCGCAATGCATTTGGCGATGTAATCTATACCTATCTCGCGCCTGTTGATGGTCGGGTTCTCTCG
>CAYIZV010000004.1:0-29702 GCA_964367915.1 uncultured Neisseria sp. | reverse complement strand
GTCGGGTTCTCTCGCTCGGAACTGGTGCAACACGTGAGGCTGGTGGATTGTTGGTAAGGATATTAAGCCAAAAAACAGGTTAGTCAAATTCTGAAATATTATCGGTTTTTCTGTATTGATTTTTGCTATCGTCTGAGATGGTTTGTTGCCCGCTAAGAACGTGAGTGTTGCCGAGATGATAAAATTATTAATCCATAACTAGAGAATAAGTTAAAATCGAACCTCTTTACAATATGATGAATTAATAAAAATGCTCAATATAAAAAATCTTACACTTGCTTATGGTCCTAAAATCCTAATTGAAGAAGCCAATCTCCAGCTCTACAAAGGACAAATTACTGGTTTAGTCGGACAAAATGGTACTGGTAAAACCTCACTCTTTAAACTTATACTTGGCGAAAATCATCCTGAAGCTGGTGATTGTGATTTGCCATCTGATACGCTAATTAGCTATATTGAGCAAGAAATCGAAGACGTTGAACAGGAACTAGTTGAATATGTCCTGATGGCACATAATATTTATGCCGAAGAGCATACTGATTTACCCGAATACTACTCATTACGCCCCAATGCTGAAAAACTTTTAATGAATTTAGGCTTTCAACTCGAAGAATTAAGTAAGCCCTTACGTGAGTTTTCTGGTGGCTGGCAAATGCGTGCTAATCTTGCCAAAGCACTCTTCTGCCCGAGCGATTTGTTATTACTAGATGAACCAACCAACCATTTGGATATTGAAACGGTAATTTGGCTGGAAACCTGGCTTAAACGTTTTCAAGGTTTGGCAATCATTATTTCGCATGATCGCGAATTTTTGGATAACGTTACCAACCAAACTGTCCATATTGCCAATAAACAGTTAACTTTGTATGGTGGAAATTACTCAACTTTTGAGCGCACTCGTGCCGAACAAGAAATGCAACAGCAAAAAAATGCTGCACGTACTCAAGCTAAAATTGCTCATTTACAGAGTTTCGTTGATCGTTTTAAAGCTAAAGCCAGCAAAGCCAAACAAGCACAAAGCCGGATGAAGATGATTGATAAGCTACAATACTCACCTACCATCAGCAGTCAACGCAATTACTCAATTGAATTCTTCACCCCTGAATACACCTCGGATTTATTGGTGACGCTCGCGGATGGACAAATTGGTTACCCAGATAAGCCGTTAATTAATAATGTCAAATTACAGATCTTCGCTAATGATCGAATTGGCTTACTGGGTAAAAATGGTAAAGGTAAAACTAGTTTAATTAAAGCCATCATTGAGCAAACTAGCCTACTCTCAGGTACGCTGGAAATGAACCCAAAAATCAAGATTGGCTATTTTGCCCAACAAACTATAGACATGCTCAATGTTAACGATACACCATTTTCATTGATCAGTTCAACTGATAAACGCTTAAACCAACAGGAAGTATATAATTTTCTTGGGCGCTTTGGTTTTGATGCAGCAACATCGAAACAAAACGTCGAAAAATTCTCAGGAGGTGAAAAAGCACGGTTAATTTTAGCCTCAATCATATTGACTAAACCCAATATCTTATTCTTAGATGAACCGACCAATCACTTGGATATGACGATGCGTGAACAGCTCGCAATTAGCCTGCAGGATTTTGAGGGTGCGGTAATTTTAGTATCGCATGATAAATTTTTGCTACAAAGCGTGGTGGAAGACTTTTATTTGATTGAAGATAATCGATTACAGGATTTCAAAGGTAGTTTGGATGATTATCAAGATTATTTATTAGCTCAAGACCCGCAGGATAATCTGGCAAAAACCAAGGCTAAAGCCAAAGACGCACAACCATCTTCAGCCGCAGTTGATACCTTTAAACTAGGTACGAAGCTACGCCACGAAATCACCCAAGCCGAACGCAGCATCGATAAACTTAATCAGCAAATCGAGAAAATCAATGCCAATTTGGAGCAAGCCAATCAAGCTGGCGACAGCAATAAGCTGGTTGAATGGAATAACAAGCTCGACAAAGCACGTACTGAACTTAGTACAATAGAAGAACAATGGCTAATATTACAAGAGCAATTGGCCGCCCTTTAAGCTAATGCCATTCAAATAAAAAAACTCCTGAGCGAAACTCAGGAGTACTAATGAGAGGAAAAACTAAATTTAGGACATTTGCTATACAATTACATGATCAATAATTAGAGCAGCCAGTAAAGAAATTACCATAAGCAAGGCATAAATAAAATGCCTTTTCTTAATTGAAGCATCTAATACCAGTGGTATACTACCAAAACCGCTTACTGGAATACGCTCCAAATCAACTTTATTATTCATTATTTTCAAACCTTACTGTATAAATCAGCACGTATCATACTACATTAGGCTTTTTTTACCTAGCGGAAATTAATACCACCCAATTATTTACCACCCAAGAAATATGGAGAATTTTCCTTTACCGCATTTTATTATTCTCACGTGATAAAATACCCACTAACAATCTGAGTTACATTGAAATATTTAGTATAAAAATCGTCAAAATCGTCATTTTTTGGCGCTAATGTCAATCTAATTGGATATTATCCGTAAAGCTAAATTTAATCTTGACCTTATCGCTGATGCGAGCGACTAGGATTATTTGCTATAATACGTTCGCAGAATTAGTCTCTGCAACTTTGTAAAATATAACTAATGCATGAAAAAGATCATGAAACAATCAATCTATCAAACGGGAACAATTAATTCGCTACTCCAAGCAGTTTATGATGGCGATGCGTCGATGGAGAAATTAAACCAGCACGGCGATTTTGGGCTTGGTGCACTTGATGCAATTGATGGTGAACTAATCATTTATGATGGTAAATTTTTTAGAGCAAATGCTCATGGACAACTCAATCAATTAGCGCCAGAATCCTGTTCGCCCTTTGCAGTAATAACTAAATTTAAACCTGAGCGCTCATTTGAAATCAGTGCCTCGAGTTTTACCGAGTTAGAACAAAAACTATTACCACAGCTTGTTTCGGCAAACTTGATTTATGCAATCAAAATTGAAGGTCTATTTAAACATATTGAACTACGTAGCGAAGAATGCACCTGTCGCCCCTATCATAAATTAGTCGAAATACTGCCTGATCTACAACGTACTTTTAGCTTTGAGAATATTAGAGGAACTCTGGTTGGTGTATGGTTTCCCAACTATTTGGCGCAAGTGAATGTGCCGGGATTTCATTTCCATTTTATTGATGAGCGACAACAAGTCGGTGGACATGTTTTTGGTTTGGATATGGTGAATGGTAAAGTTGAAATTCAAACACTGCACGGGTTTGAGCTGGATTTAATTCAATCAGAGGAGTTTTATCAGGCAAATCTAGACATAAATAATGGTGCTGCGGTAGCACAAGTAGAGCAGGTACGCTCATGATGAAAGAAAATACTATGATTGCTCAAACTGAACGTTTAATTATTCGTAAAATCAGACTTGACGATGCCGAATTTATATTCAAACTAATGAATCAGCCAAGTTGGATTCGCTTTATTGGTGACCGAGGGTTGCGAACATTAGAAGCTACCATTGATTATCTTCGTGAGGTGGTTCTAAAAACTTATGCTGACTCAGACATCGGCTTATTTGTTATCGAACGTAAAGAAGATGACGTAAAAATAGGAATCACCAGCTTGATAAAGCGTAATGATTTACCCCAAATTGATCTTGGTTTTGCCTTGCTCGAGGATTACGTCGGACATGGTTATGCTGATGAAGCATCACGTGCAACACTTGACTATTGCAGCACACAATTAAAACTTGATAGCGTTTTGGCTATTTCACAACCAGACAATTTACGCTCAGCACAGTTATTACAAAAACTTAATTTTAACAAAGACAAACTTATAAATCTCAGCCATACACCGAATGAATTACAACTATGGATATATCGCACAGGAAACACATAATCATGCAAAAATTTACTAAATTTTGCCTAATTACAATTTGCTCTAGCGTCTGGACATTTGCCGAAGCAAAAACCAAACCAGCTACACAAAACTTTCTATTTTTAGGTGGTAATCACGACCAACTGGAAAAATATACTAAACAGATTAATCGCCCTGATATTAACGGAGTACAATTAGTTTATAGCTGGAAACTATTGGAGCCAAGTAAGGGAAATTATAACTTTGCGCCGATTGAACAAAATTTAAAGTATCTTAATGCCCACCACAAAAAATTATTTATTCAGATTCAAGATCGTTTCTTTGATGCTGATGCCAAAAATGTACCTGCCTATCTAATGAGCGATCCAATCTACGGTGGTGGTATCACACCTCAATATGATAATCCTGGAGAAAACATGCCACAAACCAGCGGTTGGGTTGCTGCGCAGTGGAATCCTGAAGTCCGTAAACGCTTTCAAAAACTTATTCAGGCTCTAGCAACAAAATTTGACGGGAAAATTTATGGTATCAATCTCCCAGAAACCGCAATAGATGTGAAAGAACAGGATAAGAGCGGTTTTAATTGCAAAAATTATTTTAATGCCGAAATTGAAAACATGGTGGCAGCAAAATCAGCTTTTAAACACAGCTATGTCGTACAATATGTTAATTTCTTCCCTTGTGAATGGAATAATGATCATGGTTATATGAGCGAACTATTTCACTACGCATCAGCGCATAATATTGGCTTAGGCGGTCCGGATGTCGTGCCATATAAAAAAGCACAGATGCACAATAGTTATCCATTTTTTCATAAATACCGCCATAAACTACCGCTAATTGCTATGGCAGTACAGTCGCCAGATTATAGCTACGTCAATCCAAAGACAAAAAAAACCTATAGTAAAACTGACTTTCGTAAATTCGCTGAAGATTATTTAGGCGCCAATATCATTTTTTGGGATGCAGAGCGTAACTGAGTAGATTAATTAATCAGATTTTGTGCTTCACCGTACATAAAACTCGCAATATTACTTTCGGTAATGTCCAAACAGCGTTGCCGCGACTCTAACGGCCCCCAAGCAATATGTGGCGTCACGATCACGTTCGACATTGTTAATAGTAGATGATCACTCGAAGGAGGCTCGATGGTCAAAACATCCAGTGCTGCCCCAGCAATAATTTTACGTTGTAACGCATCAATTAAAGCATCTTCATCGATTAATCCACCACGAGCAGTGTTGATAATAAAAGCAGACGATTTCATGTTGGCTAAAAATTCACGATTAATCAACTTGCTATTTTCTTGAGCTAAAGCACAATGTAATGACACATAATCAGAACGTGCAGCTAGCTCAGCTAAACCGACCTCTTCGACATTATCAAGATTTTTTGCAGTTCGAGTATAGGCGATCACCTGCATTCCAAAAGCTAACGCCAGCTCAGCCACACGACTACCAATCGCACCCAAACCAACGATGCCCAAAGTTTTGCCAGCTAGTTCAGACATCGGAATTGATAAACCTTCTTCTTTATTCCAACCTGCACTTCGTAATAATGAAACTTGCGTTGTCAACTGGGTGGCACAATTTAAAATCAATGCCAAAGTCATTTGCGCAACTGCGTTTGTACCATAACCCGGTGTATTAACAACGCGGATATTGCGTGCTGCTGCAGCATCGACATCAATATTGTCATAACCCGTTGCTGACACTGCAATCAACCGAACTGAAGCAGGTAGTTGTTGAATAAGTTTAGCATCCAAAACAGCTTTATTAACCACGATAACCGAAGCATTTGCTACCGCAGCCAAAATCTCATCTGGCTGAGTTAGGTTACCATGAATAACCGTTGGCGCTAATTTACTAAAAGCACTAAAATCCAATCCGCTACCGCAAGTATCGCTATCTAAAATCACTATTTGCATAACATCACTCCCAATATTTTTTATATACTATAACCACTGATATGTATATCCTGCTCTGCCAAAGTTTCCAAACGACATGGATAGGTAAAATCTGGTTGTTCGCGATAGAGTTTCAGCCAATAAATCGCATTATGAATATTTTCTGACAGCAAGCTGACTTGCAACTCTTGTCGAGTATAAATTGCCCGATACTCATTATCTGGATGACCATAACTCATGATTGATTCTTTATAGTCCGCAACCACAATCAGACGGTATGCGCTACTGCACGCTTTAGCAGAATCATAATATTCTTCGCATGCAAAATTATAATCGTATTTACACCCAAATGAGTAAATAATTATCTTAACGCCTGCTTGTGAGAGTTGCTCTAATTCAGGGGCAAATTGATTGAGATCGGCATTACTCTGAATATAGAGCTCTTGTTCGATATTAGCTAGCATAGCTTTAAACTGTGCGATAAAATTGTCATAGCCAAGTATATGAATAAATTCCTCTTGCGGCTGATGCTGTTGTAATTCTTTGATTGCAGCCAAAGCCTGATCCAGATTAGCATTAAATTCCGCACGAAGCTTCTCTAGTGCAATATTCGCACTTTGTGCCTGATATTGTTTACTTTTACCCGGAATCAAATTTATCAGACCGCGCTGATATAGTTTATCGAGTGCCAGATATACCGAAGGCTTGGGTAGATCAACACGTTTGGTAATTTGTGAGCCATTTGAATTAGGATTTTGTACAATATCACTATAAACCAAAGCCTCGGCTTTTGCAAGTCCAAGGCTTTCTAAACTTATTAATAAGTTTTGCATTTGTTTCTCTTAAATATTTTAAGCATCTTGTCGGGTATCAGCAATTACTATCTCACGGATACAAACATTTTGCGGCTGGCTATATGCAAACTCAATCGCGCGTGCAATATCATCCGGATTTAAACCTTGCTCAATGGTGCTGGCTTTCCATGATTTATAACCATCCACAATCGCTGCATCAGTCGTATGAGAAAGTAATTCAGTCTCTACTACGCCAGGTGCAATCACCGTCATTCTAACATTAGAACCAGCCACTTCGCCACGAATATTTTCAGTTAATGCATGTACTGCAAACTTAGTCGCACAGTAGGCCGCATGATCTGGGAAAGTTTTACGTCCAGCAATTGACGAAATATTAACAATCGTACCACTATTGCGTTTTATCATCCCCTCAAGTACAGTTTTAACTCCATTAAGTACACCCATCACATTGACATTTATCATTTGCTGCCATTCAATTGGATTTTGCGTAATCACATTACCTAATAGCATAATTCCAGCATTATTCACCAACAAGTCAACCGGACCAAATTTAGCTTCAGCTTCATTCACCGCAGCTGCAAAGCTTGCCAAATCAGTAACATCAACTTTACGACATAAGGTATTTGGAAGATTTAATTCTTCTAACTTATCTATCCGACGCGCTAAAAGCAATAAAGCATAACCTGCTTTAGAAAAGCGTAGTGCCGTAGCTTTACCGATTCCTGAACTTGCGCCTGTAATTACAACTAATTTTGTCATCTTATTTCCCTTTAAATATTAAGTAGTATAATTTTTACTACCAATATTCTAAACTAACAATGTTACCATTGTCAAATAAGTTTTTAATATGTTAGTCAATTAGAAAGTGTACCTCAATGCAAAATATCACTTAATCGTTTTATTGTATATTAACGATTGCTTATAACAATCTTTAATATAGCTTTAGAACAGGCTAAACGTAAATACTCCATTTGCATAGGTGTGGCTACTACTACAACTCAGATTGGATGGCGTATTTATTAAACATTGTTCAAAAGATGTATTTTCAGTTGGGATACCATAACCATCAAGTATTTGATACTGCCCATAAAGATAAACCTGATTATTTTTGGCAACTGAAGTTAAAGAATTTAATGATCCATAAGTACCAGAATCTACTGGAGAGGTAAAACTGGCATTAGTAAGACTACAATCAGTAAATCCACCAAGATTATCAACTGTACACTCTTCTACTATCGCTGGTGCTGGATCTAATGAAGAATCCAGATATGATACATAGGCATAAGAATGATTATTTAACTGTAAAAACGCCATTGAGGTAAGTGGGGATGGCGTGTTAAATTGATGAACCTCAGTACAGGCAGAAATAGAAGCATCTATTTGAGAAACACTACAGCGATAAACTTTGCCTATTATTCCTTGCGCATATAAATATAAATTACCGCTGATATTCCACAATCGGATACCAGTAATTGCTGAATTACCAACTGTATTAAAGTCAAATCCCAAAGAACAACTACTTAAATCTCCATTATTAGCCATATTGCAGCGGTAAATTTTACCTGCCACTCCATCACCTAAAAATAAATAACTCTGTTCATTTATATTTTGTGCCACCATTCCTGCTTCAATAAGATTCCCCAGAGAGAAGCTACCATTAGAAGCATCACTGCATGCTGTACCCAATGTTCCATCATTTGCCACGGCACATTTATAAACATAGCTTGTATTTGTTGCTGGCCTTGAGGGAATGTACAAATATTTATTGGAGGCATCAGGATTAAATAAAGTCATGTTATATACATAGCTGTACCCTCCTAATCCAGTTGCTGAATTTTGATCGCTACATCCAGAAATGATATTGCTATTACTAACTAGACACCGATTTAAGGTCGTAGTAAGATTTGGGTAAGTACCTGTTTTAAATGGTGCATATAAATTTTGGCTCCCATCAGATGATGAGCCAACGGTATAAAAACCTCCAACTGATTCGTAACCAGAGGTTGTAGTTGTTGCAATCAATGCTCCATTGCCAAGATAATTACCTTGTATGGTTATTTGACAGCTATTATTTGTAGTAGTTAAATTGCATGATGTAGCTAAACTACAGTTAATATTTGAGCTATTACAATTGACTGATACTGGTATTGCTGTAGTTACACCAAAACTATTTTCAAGCCTGACTGTTACTTGAATCATATTACCTAATTGAATAAAATTAGTTGGACTGGTCAATGTCAAATTACCAGGCGCTGGGACAGGTGTAGGTGCCGGACCTGGTGTTGGAGTCGGGCTTGGAGTTGGCGTAGGTACTATATCAGGATTTACATTTTGATTGCTTGTTCCGGTAGCTGTCTCAATCTGTCCGCTTGGATTCTGTGCGGTTATTGTTATTGGATTACTTGCTGGAATTGCACCGCTACCCAATAACTCGTAAGTTATTTTAGCTACTTTTTGCTTACCCAAAGTTTGTTCTGCTACAGTTACTTTTACATCAGGACTGCTGCTATTTACCTGTATCTGCGATGCGGTAAGATCTCCGATATTGTATAAGTAACCATACTGAATTGAATCTTTTCGGGTCAGATAAACCTGATTTGGAGTAAATTGTAGATTAATATTATTACTTTGTTGGGTGGTTACACTATAAACAACGCTACCAGTATTTTTACTCGTAGTTGCTTTTAATGACGGGTTCTTTAGATTTAGTTTTTCTACAATACTGTTTAATGATGACACTGTGGCCGTCTTATACGAGGTTTGCACTTTCATGTTTTGAGTCAAGTTAACTCCCTGTGGTAATGGTAAAGCTATCTCTACCACATCGCCCATTACTAATAGTAAGCTTCCTGCTCCTGAATTACCGCTAGTTACTATCTGATCTGGAATTACATTACCACTCTCATCAACTAACTCTATCGTATTAATTGTTCCCACATTTGGAGATTGTACTACTGCCGTTACCAGTATAAACGGTACACCACTTTCGCTATACTGAGCTTTTGAATAAAAATATAAACCTATTCCATTGGCATTAGCTGATTCAATATACGGTACTTGCTGTACACCAATTGCCAGAGGAGTTGCAGCTTCGCTTCCATCACTGTTACTTGCTGTTACTACAGCTCCCCCAGCTATCGTTGATTCCAACACCGAAAACTTAAGATAACAGCTACTTTTTGCTATTATATTGGCACAGGTTTTGGCACTTGCCTGATCCATCGTTATGCTATTCCCTGATCCTACTTGCTGACCTACACTATAGCTAATACCATTTATATCTACATCCGATGGGTTATATACTCCCATGTAGTTAATACCAGTTTTATTGGCTAGTGATGGTAGTATGCTTGGAGCTACAAAGATTAGCTGACTGGTTTCCACACCAGGTACTATACAATTACCGCAGCGACCACCTCCAGCGCAAGCTGAGAGTATCACGGCTACCACCGTTGACAAGGCTATATTCTGTAAATTTTTCTTGTATGAGTTATTATTCTTTAAGCTATTTTTTGCCTTTATCATTTATTTTATCTCTTCTGAAAGATGATATGTTTTTTAGTTATTTTTATTGATGAGTTACTAATAAGGTTATAGCCAACTTAGAATCACAAGTCAGCTATTTTATTCATGAGGATAGTCTGCAATACTCTATTAATACCGTACCAAATTTAAGAACTAAAGTTTAACAAAGCAAATAATGAGTGGTCAACCATCAAAATGATGGCTTAAATATAAAATAACCAAACCTGACTTCTTCATCATTGAGAGAAAGCACCTTATATTAATAGCACGAGCAAAAAAATTATGAGTAATAATCTTATGTTAGATTTAAATAATTTGGTAAGTATCTGTCAGCAATGATATGATTCGTATTTGGTAAAAATGATTTAAACTGCGGACTTTTGATTTTAATTGGTAACTTAGTCTTATGGCAAAACAAAACTTATGCCCATGTGGCAGTAAACTCGAATATATTAACTGTTGTCAATCATTTATTGATCATAAACTTATACCGGAAACACCAGAACAGCTAATGCGTTCACGTTATACTGCTTATTCGTTGGCAAATATTGATTATATTCAAGAAACAATGCTTGGGGATGCTTTGCAGGATTTTGATGCTATGGATGCCAGAGAATGGGCACAAAGTATAAAGTGGCTAAAGCTTGAGGTTATTCGTTCAAATATGATCGCAGAAAATAAAGGTATAGTTGAATTTATTGCTTACTATCGTTACCAAAATAAAAAACATCAACTCCATGAAATTAGTCAATTTGAGCTAATTAATCAGCGTTGGTATTACACTGGTATGCTTAATGATTAAGCGATTAAACCCCTCGAGTGAGTTTATCAAATAAATCAGACAGCTTAATAAAGCTGCCTGATTTATTTGGCTGTTAATGCCCTTCCTTAACCAGCGAAACTAATTGTCCACTCTCAAAGCTCCATTCCATCATATCTGCGGTGCTTACATCATAAACCCATGCAGAAAGACCAAGGCTCGCTTCTTCCAATAATTTATTTACCACCGGATAAGTTTTTAGATTATTTATTTGATTAAGTAAATTGAGACGCACTCCATCACTCACATTATCAGGTAATTCATCGCCATAACCAATGCGAATACGTTTTAGCCAGTTGGATAAACCGCTATCATCACTACATGCCCCACTTAGAACTGATTTGACTGCACCGCAATCAGTATGTGCACAGATTACAATATTTCTGATACCAAGACTACCCAATGCAAACTCAATAGCCGCGACTTCACTATGCTGTGAATTAGCCTCGTAAACAGGTACAACATTACCAACATTACGCACAATAAATAGCTCTCCCAAACCAGAGGATAAAAATGAATTGGGGTTCAAACGACTATCCGAACAGGTTATCAGTAAAGTATGTGGATTTTGCCCTTGCGCCAATGTAGAAATTAATTGTTTGCGCTCTTTGGCAAAATCTACCAGGTATTTCTGCATCCCATGACGCAACACATCTTTAGCTGAATGCTCAACCCCCGAAGCTTCCAAAATTATTTTAATTTCACTCTCAGTATGTGTATAACTCCAGACATGGTCTCCTTGAGTGTTCGCGTTGATAATATTTTCTTGCTCCTGACTTAGACCATGAAAAATTATTTTGATACCACCAGAAGCAATTGTTTGTGCAGCAGTGATTAAATGCCCCGCTCCTGAAGAATCCAAACCACTTACTTCATTAAATTCAAATACCACAAAGCGTAGCCCTGTATGCTCTAAAACATACTCCTCAAGTTTACTCAAACGATCAAAAGACCAAAAAGTCATTCCACCAGTTAAACCAACCCGCATAACTACTTGATTTGTCCATAAACGAATGTTAGTCTTCGTTTTTAACATTCGAATCGCAACCAATAAGAATGCTACACTAATACCAGCCTGAACGCCTTCCACCAAATCCGTAGCAATAATTGCAATAAATGTAATTAAATAAATCATTGCTTCACTACGATCAGTGCGCCAATAATGAACAAACTCTTTCCAATTGATCATAGAAATACCCGCACTTAGCAAAATACCTGCCAATGCAGCGACTGGAATTTTTTCAATTAATCCGGGAAATAAATAAATTGCCGCTAAAACCGCGAGGGAATGGAAAACTGCAGAACGGCGGGTCTTTGCTCCAGCAGCAATATTTACTGATGAACGTGCAATCACGCCGGTGACAGGCAAGCCACCAAAAATAGCAACCCCAAGATTAGCAGCACCCTGCCCGATTAATTCTTGATTGGGATTATGCATATCTCCCTTACCCATGCTGTCTACGGCACTCGAAGATAATAAAGTCTCCAAAGATGCTAATGCAAATACTGCAAAAGCACTCATAACTAAATCTTTCCAATCGGTAATCGCAGTAAAATTAGGTAGGTGCGGCATTGCCAGACTGTGTGGAATGCTGCCAACTAAAGTAATATTTTTCAATCCCACAAAATAGACAATCAGTGAAGGTATGGCAACCGCAATCAATGGAGTTGGCGCTTTGGGAAAAAAGCGTGGCAAAATTTTTAATGTTGCTAAAGTCATTAAAGCCAATCCAAAAGCAATTGGATTCATGGTTTGAATATACATACCAATATGTTGAATCACTGAAAAAACATGATTTTGATCTGGTGCAGGGAGTTGTAAAGCTTTTGGTAACTGACCAACAATAATAATAAATCCGATACCAGCGGTAAATGCAGCAACTACAGGCAGAGGAACTAGTTTAGCATAACGCCCAAGTTTAAAGACACCAAAAGCTATTTGCAGCACTCCACAAATAATTCCGATCATCAACAATCCAGTCATACCGTATTGTTCAACATTACTAGCAATAATTACTGCCATGGCAGCAGCAGGACCAGTAACTGCCATCGAAGTACCGCCAAGTATAGCAGCTAAGACTCCACCGATCACGGCAGAAATAAGACCAACTCCAGGTTCTACACCTGAAGCCATAGCAATAGCCAAAGATAATGGAATTGCAATACAAGCAACCGTTAATCCGGCAAAAATATCTTCCTGAAGATATTTTTTACGGAACATTGGTGCAAGTTCACCTTTTAAATAACCAAAACCAAAATACAGTTTAGGAATCATAACCTTATCTCTCCATAGTAGCTAAATTTAAAATGTATCAAACTTTACGTTCTGCAATTGAAGTCACATTATTGGCAATTGTCTTTGTTAGTGAATCCAATGGTAAGTCATTATCATCGGTACCGAATGGATTTTCTAATTCCTCAGACAATATTTCCAGACCAAGCAACACATAAACCATCATCAAAATCATTGGAATAATGAAATAACCAAATTTATCTACCCAGCCAAACGGAAAGATTAAAGAATAAAACAAGAGCGCTTGTTTTACAAAAAAAGCAAATGCTGCTGGCACTGGAGTATTGGCAATCCGCTCACAGCCACCAGTCATATCGATTAGATTTACAAGGTGTGTATCCATAGACATATACTGTTCAAAGCGAATTTTATCCTGATTGCGCAATTCATTAATCACACCATACATCCGATTAGTCAAATAAATTACAGGATGCTCTACCTCATAGATTATTCCAATTGAATTAAGCTCCTGAGCAATACCCTTGCGATCTTTACGCAAATGTAATTTTATAACAGTAGGTAAAATTCGTAAACAGTCAAAAAAATGAGTATGATTTTGTAAACCAGCAAAGTTATCGAATTTCATGCCAAGGTTACGGCAATTATTGACAATATTACCCCAGAGCACACGCCCTTCCCACCAACGAGCATAGGTGGTGTTTACTCGGAAGCTAATGATAATCCCAAGAATAAAGCTGAATATCAGATGAAACTGTCCAAGATTCATCATTTCAATTTTCTCAAAGCGATTAGAATACGCATCAATATAGACAATGACAATGGCATATATCGCTAGTACCGTCATAATTGGAATCAATTTACGAAACACTTTTTCGCGATAAAAAAACACTAAATGTAATAACCAGGTTCTTAAATTATGGGTTTGCCCTAAGCGCATTATTCATCTCTCCTTTCAATTTATTTTGCTCCTTCTGCTTTAGCCAAAGCTTCTGACGGGTCGATGCTTAAATCAGCCTGTAAAAACTCAGCAGACTCAGGCAATGCCACTTTAAAATCAGTTTCTTCAGCTAACATTAATTGTAAATCACTCGCCGATACATCAAGAACGTGCCCTCCAAATTTTTTATCATCACTTAATAGATGCAAATGATATCCCGGCACATTGAGCGTTTTAGCATATTCAGGGGTCCAAAACCCCACTAATGTTCCACTACAATCATTTAAACTAAAAACAGCTTGATTATTAGTAGCACTGACTAAATCAGTGCCTTGCCCACTTTTACATGCAACACGATATTGAATATGTTTAAATACACCTTTAATACAAATTGATGTAAAGATATTTTGGGATTTTCTTAGCCTATCAAGTTGTTGGCATAAATCATCCCAGCTAGACACCTCACTAAGCCGTTCTGAAATCTGTGGTGCAAAATTAGTAGTTGCCCAAAATGGCGCTAATTCACTATCAGCTGCCAAAGCTAGGGAGCCATCGCTTTTTGCATGCCAAACTTCTCCATCCAGCATTATGCCTTCACCATCCAGACTATCAAAAGTACCTAAACCAAAGTTACCATGCTTTTTTATTTCTGCAACCGTCATACAACCATTATAAATTCCCTGCACTAAAGCTGTTGAAGTTGATACCTGAAACAAAGTGTGATGACTAATATCCAATTCAGCGGCAAGTGCTGACTCAATTACATGATCGGGCGTTTCGCCAGTGCGCTGGCAGCGTTCAACCACAGCCTGCCACAAAGCAGATGAAATACGTGATTTAATGATATGCCCATAATGAGAATGTTTTTTCATTATTTACCACCTAATTTACAAAACTTTGGATTACATCTTGCATCAGGCGCATATTGTGCGAATAGTCAATCGGAATATGAATCAATACTGGAACTTCAGAGGTAATTGCAGCTTGCAGTACTCCAGCAATCTCATCCGCTGATTTAATACTATAGCCCTTGCAACCAAATGATTCAGCATAAGTCTTAACATCATAATATCCCAGTTCAACTCCTGCAGTATCACCAGCATAGTGTGCCGCTTCTTGAAATGATACCATATCATAGGAAGCACTATCCCAAATCAGATGGATAAATTTTACCCCCAGCCGTTTTGCTGTTTCCATTTCCATCGAACTAAATAAGAAGCCACCATCTCCAGAGACCGAGATTACTCGTTTATCTGGGTAAATTAAACTGGCAGCTATTGCCCACGGTAAAGCTACGCCGAGAGTTTGCTGTCCGTTACTAACTAATACTTGCCTTGCATACTCAGCACCATAGTAACGATTCATCCAAATATAATTAGAGCCGACATCCAGCGCAATATGTGTATCGGGCGTAATTATCTTTTGTAATTCATGAATAACCCGTAATGGATGAATTGGAGCTCCATTTAATTGTGCTCCTTCAGCCACCGTTAACTTATTTTGAGTTAAGGCATCAGTAACCGCATTAATAAATCCAGTTTCAATTTCTGGCGCCAATTTACTTGCCAATAAATCAAGTGAACCACCAATCTCACCAACAACTTCCACTTCAGGCATAAAATCATTGTCCTGATCAGCATTAATAACATCAATCGCAATTAATTTACGACGGTTATTATGATTCCAGATATTAGGGTCATATTCAATCGGATCGTAACCAATAGTAATAATACAGTCTGCCTGGTCTAACAGGTGATCAGCCGGTTGATTACGAAACAAACCAATTCGCCCAACAAAGGTCTCACAATCTTTAGGTTGTGCCCACTTGCCTGGACCTTGAAAGGTTGCGGTATATGGAATTTTAGTTTTAGCTAAAAAATTTTGCACGGAACTAGCAACATCTGGTTTGGAAGCTTGCATTCCAAAAATTACCATTGGGCGTTTGCTTGCGTTAATTAACTCTGCAGCAGCATCAATTGCAGCTAGCGAACCGACACCCTGCGGAACAACTTTACCCCACTCCCGCTCAACATCACCAGTAAATGGCGCTAAACCAATATCTTTTGGCAGGGAAATAAATGCGGCTCCAGAGCGCCCACTTTCAGCAGCACGAATTGCATTACCCATAATTTCAGTTAGTTGATCAACTGTAACTACTTCTGCACTATATTTGGTAACAGGCTTCATTAAAGTAACCGCATCAAGAGATTGATGCGTTTTTTTAAGTCTTTCGTTAAGTGGAACTTCACCGCCAATCGCTAAAACCGGATCACCTTCACTGGTTGCCGTTGCTAGTCCAGTAATTAAATTGGTAACGCCAGGTCCTGAAGTAGCAATACATACTCCCACCCGACCAGTAATACGCCCAAATGCAGCAGCCATAAAAGCGGCATTTTGCTCATGACGAACTAAAACCAATTTGATATTTGAATGCTTCAGAGCAATAAATAAACTATCAATCTTAGCACCGGGAACACCAAAAACATGCGTAACTCCCAGATTTTCAAGTATTTTAACTATTGCTTGAGAACAGTTAAGTTGTGGGCTAGCATTACTCATTTCATCACTCCATTTAAAATTTAATTAGTTATCCATTATAGCAGATACGTCTTTACCAGCCAATGCGTGATTGATGGCTTTATCCATTCGTTTGGCAGCAAAACTATCAGTTGCCTGATTTAGCCCCTCAACCAATTGACGAACTCTTTCCCCAGCAGAATCAAGTTCTATTGCTTTTTGCTCAATTGCAATTTTTAGTTTCATACACGCATGGTTAATTTGCGTTAGCTCAACCTCATCAAGTAAATCTGCATCGGCAATTAAAGCTTTCTCAACTGAATCCAAAATTGCTCGTGCATCAACTACTGCCTCCTGATATTGCCGTTGCTGAATATCTTCACCAGCATGACTAATTGAAGCTTGCAGCATTTCACCTATCTGTTCATCATTCAAACCATAGCTGGGCTTAACTTCGATATGAGCAGCAACGCCACTAGTCATTTCCTTTGCTTGTACAGAAAGCAAGCCATCGGCATCAATCTGGTAACTAATCCGAATCCTAGCCTGTCCGGCAACCATCGGCGGAATGCCACGTAAAGTAAATTTGGCTAATGAACGGCAGTCTTTGACCAACTCACGTTCGCCTTGCACAACATGAACACTCATCGCGGTCTGCCCATCTTTATAGGTAGTAAAATCTTGTGCTCTCACTACGGGAATAGTTGAATTACGTGGAATAATTTTCTCAACTAACCCACCCATCGTTTCAACACCGAGTGACAATGGCGTTACATCCAATAGTAACCAATCATCTTTTTTATTACCAACTAAAATATCAGCCTGAATCCCAGCACCGATTGCAACCACTTCATCCGGATTAATCGAAGTTAATGGAGCACGTCCAAAAAACTCAGTCACAGCCTGACGAATTGCCAGCATTCGTGTCGAACCACCAACCATAATAACTTCATCAATCTGTTCTTTATCCAGCTTGGCATCACGCAATGCTTTTTTGAGTGGCAAAAGTGTCTTTTGTACCAAATATTTGACTATTGTCTCATATTCAGCCCTAGTTATAGTTAAATTCACAATTCGCTTATTGGATAATACCGCGCTAAAGGCAACTTTTTCTTTATCCGCCAGTTGCTCTTTAACTAATTTGGCACGAGTTAATAACTGAGCAGTATCCTCATCAGTTAGCTGTGAAAGATTGGATTTTTCCAAAATATAGCAATACAGACGGTGATCAAAGTCATCTCCACCCAGTTGCGTGTCTCCGCTAACTGACAAGACTTCAAAAACCCCCTGATTTAAGCGTAAAATCGATACATCCAGTGTTCCACCGCCTAAATCATAAACTAAAAAAGTACCATCCTGCTTGTTATCCAGACCATAAGCAATTGCAGCTGCAGTTGGTTCATTGAGTAAGCGTAAAACATTTAGACCAGCAATTTCACCTGCATACTTAGTAGCCTGTCGCTGTGCATCATCAAAATAAGCTGGAACTGTAATAACCACTCCGGCGGGCTCTTCACCAAGTGACTCAACAGCTAGATTACGTAAATGGGTTAAAATATCTGCGGATACCGCAACTGGATTCTTTACCCCCTGGCGAGTATTGATTTGAATATTCGCATCAGATTTTGCCGCAAATTTATATGGATAGACTACATCAGGATCAAGATCAGCAAACCCACGCCCCATAAAGCGTTTGATTGAAACCAGCGTATTTGCGGGATCGCTAACTCTTAATTTCAACGCTTCATGACCCACACTTAATTTATCACTACCATAATTGACTATTGAAGGAATTAATTTAGCACCGCTATTATCACAAAGAACCGTTGCTTCACCGCTTTTTACCGTTGCAACCAGTGAATTAGTCGTCCCCAGATCAATCCCAATTGCCACATTATGTTGATGTGGCGCACCGGACATATCCGGTTCTGCAATTTGTAATAATGCCATTCTATATTCCTATTTTGAATAATACACGTCTTTTATATGAGGTTAAATTTGAATTTTGCAACTTTTGCCCCTTAGATAAACTCGAAATATTCACAGATATATTCATTTTGTTATTTACCAAAGTCAAGAAGAATACAAATCAACACCGCTTTAAGGTACTCAACTCACTACATTGAGCTAAGAATATTAGCTACCAACTGTTCCAGCTTGTTATAAAAAGCCAATTGTTTTATCAGCTCAGTGATTTGTTGGTATTGTCCAGCGGTAAATAACTCACCAATTTTAACTGCTAGCGAATTAGATTCTTTTGCCAAATTTTTCTCAATTTCCTCCAAAGCATCAAAATCGCTATCATTTTCTGCCTCTGAAATCTGTTCACGTAATTCGATTTGTGCCATCAGAAATTCATTGCTAAATTTGGTATCATGCACCAAATCAACAAGAATACCATGCAGTTGCAATAGGTAAATCGCACGAGACAACGGTTCGGACAAAGTTGTATACGCTTGATTAATCTGGCTAGAAATCACCAGAGCTTGATTCGTAATCTCAGTACTTTCGGCTGCAAAATTATCCGGATGATATTGTTTTTGTAGAGCACGCAAATTATCTTGCAGCTCACGCAAGTCCACCCCATAGTCCTGCGGCAGACCAAAAAGTTCAAAATAATTTTGTTTTAACAATTCGTTATTCATTTATCAAATTTCTTTATATCAGTAAAAAGCCCCGGCACAAACGGCAAGGGCTTCTTTTATATTATCTACTACAGCTTTACTCAGGTTCAAAATTTAAACAGTAAAGCTTTCACCACAACCACACTCATCCTTAACATTGGGATTCGTAAATTTAAATCCTTCCTGTAAGCCTTCCTTGGTGTAGTCAAGCACTGTCCCATCAAGAAACTGCAAACTTTTAGCATCGACAAAGATACTAATTCCATTAGACTCAAATTTATGGTCGTCGCTGGCTGGAGTATCAACAAACTCAATCTTATAAGCTAATCCAGAACACCCGGTAGTTTTTACGCCTAAACGTAAGCCAACACCCTTGCCCCGCTTAGCTAAAAAAGCCTGAACACGTGCGGCAGCAGTTTCAGTTGCACTTATTCCCATTTGAAACTACCCTCTTTATTTTGAATTTTTAGACCGATAATCAGCGACAGCCGCTTTAATTGCATCCTCAGCTAAAACAGAACAGTGTATTTTTACTGGAGGTAGCTCAAGCTCTTCGGCGATATCACTGTTTTTGATTGCTTGTGCCTGATCTAAATTTTTACCCTTAAGCCATTCCGTCACCAATGATGATGAAGCAATTGCTGAGCCACAGCCATAAGTTTTAAATTTTGCATCTTGAATAATGCCGTCAGCGCCAACCTTGATTTGAAGCTTCATTACATCGCCACACGCCGGAGCTCCAACCATACCAGTGCCAACTTGAGCATCATTTTTATCTAATGCACCAACATTACGTGGATTTTCATAGTGATCCACAACTTTATTTGAATAAGCCATGATAATTTCTCCTTAATGTAAAATTACGTCACGTTGGGTATCATGCGAACTCCATTCGAAGTTTGCTACATCAATCCCATCTTTGTACATTTCCCATAATGGGGAAAGTTCACGTAATTTAGTAACTTTTTCCTGTAATAACTTAATAGTATAGTCAACTTCTTCTTCTGTATTAAAGCGGCTAATGCTGAAACGAATTGAGCTGTGCGCTAATTCATCATTACGCCCTAATGCACGTAAAACATACGATGGTTCCAGTGAAGCAGAAGTACATGCAGACCCACTCGAAACCGCGATATCTTTTACCGCCATCATTAACGACTCACCTTCAACATAGTTAAAGCTTACGTTCAGGTTATGCGCCACACGATGCTCAAGGTCACCATTAAGATAAACTTCTTCCATTTGCTGTAAACCAGTTAGTAATTTATCACGCAAGTATTTAATGCGTGGCAATTCGCTATCCATTTCCTGAGTAGCCAATTCAAAAGCTGCACCCATACCCACAATTTGATGGGTTGGTAAAGTACCCGAGCGAAAACCGCGCTCATGCCCACCACCATGAATCAAGGGTTGCAATCTTACTCTTGGTTTACGACGAACATACAATGCACCAATTCCCTTAGGTCCATAGACTTTATGCGCAGAAAAGCTCATTAAATCAACATTTAATTCAGCCAGACTAAATTTAACCTTACCTACTGCCTGAGCTGCGTCAACATGAAAGATAATTCCTTTTTCACGGCACAGATTACCTATCGTCGCTACATCCTGAACTACTCCAATTTCATTGTTGACATACATCACTGAAATTAATATCGTATCAGGGCGAATTGCCGAAGCCAGTTTAGTTAAGTCCAGAAGACCGTTAGTCTCAGGAGTTAAATAAGTTACCTCAAAGCCGATACGTTCTAATTCGCGCATTGTATCTAGCGTTGCTTTATGCTCAGTCTTCACTGTAATTAGATGTTTTCCTTTATCCTGATAAAATAAAGCCGCACCTTTTACTGCCAAATTGATTGACTCCGTAGCACCTGAAGTCCAAATAATTTCTTTACTGTCACAACCAACTGCGCTGGCTATCTGTTCACGTGCGTGCTCAACTGCAGCTTCAGCAGTCCAACCAAAACCATGTGAACGCGATGCCGGATTACCAAACTCATTGGTTAAGAAAGGCATCATTTTTTCTAATACTCGCGGATCCAATTTAGTGGTCGCTGCGCTATCCAAATAAATTGGTAATTGCAATGTCATTTTATAATCATTCCTTTAACTACGACAGAACATAATTTTGCTAGGCTCATTTGTTTCTGCCTTGCTTAATAAATCTTTAAGGGTTATTTTATCTAAGTAACCATACATTTCATTGGTCAAACCTGCCCACAAATCATGAGTTAGGCACTTGGTATTATCTTTGCAGTTACCCTTGCCGCGACAGGTTCTGGCATCCATATCTTCATCAACCGCTTTAATGATTTCTGAAATAGGAATTTGATCCAATTCACGCATCAAAACATAACCACCACCAGGCCCCTTATAACTTTTTACTACCTGGTTTTTACGCAACCGAACAAACAACTGCTCCAAGTACGACAAAGAAATATTTTGCCGCTCACTAATGTTATACAGCGTAATTGGCTTTTTATTATCTTCGCTGTAAATCGCGATATCCAACAGCGCTGTAACCGCAAATTTTCCCTTAGTTGTCAATTTCATATCTGATATATCCACAAAATAATTAATGAAGATATTGTACATTAACCTACTAAAAGTGTCAAGTAAATAACACTATTTTTACTAGACTTATTTAACCCACCCCATATTATATAATGTCCGACTAATTTAGTCAACTATATTCATTGGCAAGAACCCTATTGATTTACTCAAGTTTTTAACAGAATAACTCAGCCTTGGTATGTGCGGTGCAGCATCAGAAGCATACTGTAGCATAAATGCAAATCACACAAGAATTGAAAGCATAAAAAATGATTAGAATTTTCGCAACAATACAACAACTTAACCCATTTTTATCTTGACAAGGCAAGTGCTTTAAGCTTAAAATACTTGCCTTATTTGCTATTAGCCATCAAAGCTAAGTGTTCAAAAAGCGGATTTTATACCCGACTCAAATTAATACAATTTTTAAATTTGGAATATTCTATTATGGCAAACTATATCTGGCAAAACGGTAAACTAGTTCCGTTCGAGCAAGCAACTACTCACGTAATGTCTCACGCGCTACACTATGGCACTGGTGTATTCGAAGGAATACGCGCTTATGAATTAGCCAGCGGCGAAACTGCAGTTTTAGCATTATCAGAGCACATTGACAGAATGTTTGTCTCTTCTGACCCTTTAGCAATGAAAATACCATATAGCAAAGAACAAGTATGCCAAGCTGTGGTTGAAACAGTAAAAGCTAATCAATTAAAATCATGCTACATTCGCCCATTAGCTTATTATGGATTACCACCAACCAAAGTGCGTGTCCGCCCTGACCCTAAAACTCCAGTAGAAGTAATTGTGTACTCTTATGACATGGGCGATTATTTACCTGACGTAGCGCTAGATGTAAAAATCAGCGACTTCATCCGTTTGCATCCACAGTCAACTGCGGTTGGAGCTAAAATATGCGGACACTACGTAAATAGTTTACAAGCCCTGCTACAAATCAGTGGAACCAAGTATAATGAATTAATCATGCTTGATTATGAAGGCTATGTGTCCGAAGGAAGTTCTGATAATGTATTTGTAGTTAAAAATGGCGTAATTTACACCCCAGAACTAGGAACAATTTTAACCGGGATTACCCGCAAAATCGTAATCGGTTTAGCTCAGGATCTTGGTTACAAAGTGGTTGAAGCTAAGATTAAACCTGAAGAATTATACACTGCAGATGAAGTATTCTTTACAGGTACAGCAGTAGAAGTTCGCGCAGCTGGCACTATCAATGACCAAACAATAGGCGATGGCAAAGAAGGTAAAATTACTAACCACCTGAAAACTGAATACTTAAAAATTTGTCGTGGTAAAAACCCTAAATACAATCATTATTTGACAGTGGTAAAATAATATGGCACAAAATATTATCAATAAAATTTGGCAGAGCCATGTCGTACAAAGCAAGCCTGATTTTCCAGACACATTGTATATTGATCGCATTTTATTGCATGAAGTAACTTCCGCACAGGCTTTTGCTGAGCTGAAACAACGCGGTATCGCGATTCGTAACAAACAAAACTTGTTAGCAACGGTAGATCACTCAATCCCGACCGATAAAAATCGTGCTGTGATTGCTGATGAAATTGCACGTACTCAGGTTGATACGTTAAGAGCTAACTGTAAAGAAACTGGCGTAACAATTTATGATATTGAAAGTTCACACCAAGGAATCGTTCATGTAGTAGGACCGGAACTAGGTTTTACTCTACCAGGTACAACTATTATTTGTGGTGATTCACATACCTCAACTCATGGCGCGTTTGGTGCATTGGCTTTTGGTGTTGGAACATCAGAAATTACTCATGCAATGGCAAGTAGCTGTATTTTGCAGGATAAACCAAAAACCTTTAAAGTTGAATTTAAAGGGATGCCTAATCAATACTTCACCGCCAAAGATGCGATTTTAAAACTCATCTCCGTAATTGGAATTGGTGGCGGTAAGGGCTGTGTAATTGAGTATGTTGGCGAATATATTCGTTCACTAAGTATGGAAGGGCGTATGACAATTTGTAATATGTCGATTGAATGCGGAGCACGTGCTGGTCTAGTTGCACCAGATGCAACCACCTTTGCATACTTGCATGGTCGTCAATATGCCCCACAAGGTGCAGCATGGGAACAAGCCAAAGCTGGGTGGAATGCATTAGTAAGTGATGCAGATGCTAGTTATGATCACGAAATCGTTATTGATATTGAAGGTGCAGGTCCGATGCTTACTTGGGGAATCAATCCTGAGCACGCAATTGCCCTTAACGGTCAGACCCCAGCACTAGATGCTGGTGGCGATCGCGCTACTTTAGAAAAAGCTTATGCTTATACTGGCTTAACCCCGGGGCAATCACTGAAAGGTACGCCAATTGACTTTGCTTTTGTTGGTAGCTGTACCAATGGACGGATAGAAGATTTACGTGCAGTAGCTAAAATCTTGGAAGGACGTAAGGTATCTTCTCACGTTACAATGTATATCGTGCCAGGTTCTGAGCAAGTTATGGCTCAGGCGCAAGCTGAAGGTTTAGACAAAATTTTTATCGCAGCTGGCGCTGATTTCAGAATGCCTGGTTGCTCAATGTGTTTAGCAATGAATCCAGATAAAGTTCCAGAAGGAAAACGTTGCGTTAGTACTTCAAACCGTAATTTCATCGGACGGCAAGGTCCAAATAGTATCACGCATCTGGCATCGCCACAAACCACGGCGGCAAGCGCGGTACTTGGCTTTATTGCTTCAGAGGAGAGTCTATAATGCAAAAATTCACTACTCTAACTAGTCCAGTAATTCCGCTTAATCTGGATAATGTTGATACCGACATGATTATTCCAGCGCAACATTTAAAAAGTGTCAGCAAATTAGGCTTTGGTGAGCATGTATTCTCTGCATTACGTAAAATGTATCCAGATTTCATTCTTAACCAACCAGCATATAATACTGGCAAAATTTTACTTTCCAAAGCTAATTTTGGTTGTGGTTCCTCACGTGAACACGCAGTTTGGGCGATTCAGCAATATGGAATCCAAGCGGTAGTATGTAGCTCGTTCTCTGATATTTTCTTCAACAATGCAGCTAAAAACTGTTTATTGTTAATTAGCCTACCTGAAGAAACTATTGCCAAATGGATAGATGCATCACTGGCTGACAGTACTTTAGCGATGACGATTGATCTTGAAGCACAAAAAATCAGCTTCATGGGTGAAACTCACAGCTTTAAATACGACACTTTCCGCAAACATTGTTTGATCAACGGACTAGATGATTTAGATTATTTACTTTCTCAAGAAAAAGATATTACAGCTTATGAACAAAAACATTGCAATATTAGCCGGTGACGGCATTGGTCCTGAGGTAATGGCTCAGGCACAACGAGTTTTAGATGCAGTAGCCAATAAATTTGGTCACACATTCAACTATACTGAGGCGTTGGTTGGTGGTGCCGCTTATGATGTTTATCAAGATCATCTACCACAAGCAACTATTGATATTTGTAACCAATCGGATGCAGTATTATTTGGCTCAGTTGGTGGTCCAGTACATTTACAAGCTGAAACCAAATGGGCAAACTGTGAAGCCAAATCAATTTTAGCCCTACGTAAAGCGTTTAATTTCAATATTAACTTACGTAAAATGGCTATCTATCCCGAAATCGCAGCTTTATCGCCGCTTAAGTCAGAGCTATTGAAAGATGGTTTGGATGTAGTGATCTTCCGTGAATTAATCGGTGATATTTACTTTGGCGAACACACCCAAGGCGAAAAAAATGGTCAGCGCTACGCTTTTGACAGCGCCGAATATACCGAAGAACAAATTCGTTCAATCGCTGAATATGCATTTAATGTTGCACGTACTCGTAATAAAAATTTGGTCTCAGTAGATAAAGCTAATGTTTTGGCAACCTCTAAATTATGGCGTCAAGTAGTTAGCGAAGTAGCTAAAAATCACCCAGACATCGCTTATAGCGATATGTTGGTAGATAATTGTGCGATGCAGATTGTCAAGAATCCAGCTCAATTTGATGTTATTCTTACCGCCAATTTATTTGGTGACATTTTATCTGATGAATTATCAGTATTATCTGGTTCGGTTGGCATGATGCCATCGGCAAGTTTTAGTTCGACTGGTTTGGCACTTTATGAGCCTGCTGGTGGTTCAGCACCAGATATCGCAGGCAAAAACATTGCTAACCCGATTGCACAGATTTTATCTGCTGCAATGATGCTTGGCTACTCATTTGGAATGCATGCTGAAGCTCAAGCAGTAAATAATGCAGTTAAAGCTGCAATTGTTGCTGGATATCGCACAGGTGATATCGCAATTAAAGGTAGTGCAGATAAGGTAGTAGGAACGAAAGAGTTTACCGATCAAGTAATCACAGCTCTTTGAATGGCTGAATTATTAGAAATAATGTAAATAACTGCCACAATATGCTGTAAGAGCTAGGAACAAGGCGACGCAGTGTACATGAGAAGTACATGAGGAGTCTTGTAACAACGCTATTACTGCATATTGTGGTCAGTTACGAGATAATAAGGAAATAAGATGTCAAGTCAACAAGTATATATGCTGGATATTACCCTCCGCGATGGGCAACAATCTCCTGGCGCAGGTATGTCGTTTGAAGATAATTTAAATTATGCACAAATTGCCCATAATTTACGTGTTGACGTCTTAGAAGCTGGATTTCCATCTGCAAGCAATACCGATTTTGCGATTGTAAATCAAATTTCTAAAAACATGGCAGCAATAAATTCACCAATGATTATTTCATCTTTGTGTCAACTACGCGAAGATCAGGTTTATCGTACTATGGAAGCATTAGCGCCATCGTTAGCAATCAATCGTGCACGCATTCATATTTATGTTCCAGTTGATCCTGAATTGATGAGTGCTTCGCTAGGTAAATTAGCTGAAGATAAACCTGCGATTATTGCAACTACTCATCGCTTAATTAAAATTATGGCTGATGCAGGTTTTGAAGTTGAATTTAGCCCAGAAGGTTATTCACGTCAACGCGAAAACTTTGATTTTGTAACTGATTTAATTCGTCATGCAATTGACGCAGGTGCAACGGTAATTAATTGTCCAGATACTATTGGTGGTGCTTCGCAATATCAAGGCGAGGATTATTTTGTCAACAAGATGGCAAAACACAAAGCTATTATGCAGCAAGAATTTCCCGATAAAAAAATCATCTGGTCAATGCACTGCCATAATGACTTTGGTACCGCGCTGGATAATAGCTTAAATGGTGTATTTAGTGGTGTAGCACGACAAATTGAAGGTTGCATTAACGGAGTTGGTGAACGCGCGGGTAATGTTGCGCTTGAGCAATGTATTATGACTATCCGCCAATTCGGGCAAGGCGAGCATTTGAAGCAGAAATATCATACTAACATTGATATCAGTTATCTCAAAGAAGCCTCTGATTTCATTGCTGAGCGGATGTTACCCCGTCAGCCACATTCACCAATCGTTGGTAAAAATTCAGCCTCACATACTTCTGGCGGACATATTAATGCAATTCTGAAAAATCCTTTGGCTTATCAACCATTTGACCCTAAAGATATTGGCAGTGAAATTAGCTTTGTCTTTGGACCGCTTAGTGGAAGTAACCACGCTCAGCAGGTAATAACTAAATTGGGTTATTCTTGCCAGGATGATGAAAAAGTCGCGATTACGCAATCAATCAAAGATTTTTACGCAGATCGGCGTAAAGGTGTTACTGATGAAGAATTATTAGTTGCTTATAAACAGTATCGTGCGCCGATAAAACTGGAGCATTTAAGCTACGCTAAAGATGATAGTGGTAAAACAGTGGTTACATTCCACGGATTATTTTTTAGCAATCACGATTTTAGTATTGAATACCAAGGACGCGGTTCTGCGCTTAGTGCATTAAATAAAGCCGTAAATAATTATTTGGCAACAACAACCGTTGTCGATTATAATTCACACTCAGCTGGTCATACTGTAGATGCGCTATGCATATCAAAAATTATTATTGATTTAAATGGCAAGCGCTATAATGGTCAAGCAGAAGATGATGACATTGAAATCTCTGCACTAAAAGCGTTTATTGATGCAGTAAATAATGCATACATTGAAGAACACTATAAATTAACTAAAGGGGACTAAGCAATGAAAATGACTGGAGCGCAAGCCATTATTGAATCATTGATTCAAGAAGGTATTGAGATAGTATTTGGCTATCCTGGCGGTACAATTTTGCCGACCTATGATGCTTTATTTGAAAAAAAAGATAAAATCCACCACGTTCTGGTACGTCATGAGCAAGGTGGCGTGATTGCTGCTGAAGGCTACGCTAAATCTAGCGGTAAAGTCGGAGTCTGTTTTGCAACTTCAGGTCCTGGTGCAACCAATCTGGTAACTGGAATTGCAGATGCAATGCTTGATTCTGTTCCTTTGGTATGTATTACCGGACAAGTAGCAAGTAGCCTGATTGGTACTGATGCATTTCAGGAAGCAGATATTGTCGGAATAACTATTCCGATTACTAAATGGAACTACCAAATAACACGTGCGGAAGATATTCCATCTGTAATTGCTAAAGCATTTCATTATGCAACTGAGGGACGTCCAGGACCAGTTTTAGTAGATATCACCAAAGATGCCCAAATGGGTATGCTTGACTACAATTATAAAAAACATAAACCACTTATAAATCATAGCTATGATTGCCCGGATATTCAATTTATCCAAATAGCTGATATAATCAACGAAGCTAAACGCCCTCTGATATTTGCGGGTAATGGAATCGGGATGTCAAATGCTGAAAATGATTTGCTAAAATTGGCTGAAAAAGCAACAATTCCAGTAGCATGTACTTTACATGGCTTGCATAATTTTCCAAGCGATCATGAGCTATTCGTAGGACTTCTGGGAATGCATGGTAATTATGCACCTAATATTATGACTAACCAAGCCGATGTAATCATCGCAATTGGTATGCGTTTTGATGATCGTGTTACGGGTAATCTGGCAAAATATGCGAAGCAAGCCAAGATCATTCACATAGATATTGATCATGCTGAAATTAATAAAAATGTTAAGTCATACATACCGTTACATACTGATGCTAAGTATGCCCTGACTCAATTACTACGCTATGTGCAACCAAATCGTCATGAACAATGGCGTGAGAAATTTAAAGCATTGCATAACGAAGAATACCAGAAAGTAATTCTGCCTGAACTTACCATGCAAAAAGATATAATACGCATGTCACAAGTTATCAATATGGTGTCAGAAAAAACTGAAGGTAAAGCTATTGTCGTGTCAGATGTTGGGCAAAACCAAATGGCGGCAATGCGCTACTATAAATTCAAGCAATCAAAATCACACATTACTTCCGGTGGATTGGGCACGATGGGATTTGCACTACCTGCTGCAATTGGTGCTAAGATGGCAAATCCAGATCGTGAAGTAGTCTGCGTTGCTGGTGATGGTGGTATCCAAATGAACATTCAGGAATTAGCAGTAATTAAGCAAGAAAAATTACCCGTTAAGATTCTGTTATTAAATAATAATTATCTGGGAATGGTACGTCAATGGCAGGAAATGTTCTATGAAGAACGTTATTCATTTGTTGATCTGGTTAATCCTGATTTTGTAGCTCTAGCTGCTGCATATGGAATCAAATCACGCAAGGTGAGTAATCCTGAAGAATTAGATAGTGCTGTCAGTGAAATGTTAGCTTCAAAAGAGGCATACTTCCTTGAAGTAGTAGTTGAAAAACGTGAAAAAGTATTCCCAATGATGCCGGTAGGTGCTGCCGTTGATGAAATCAGATTATCTTAGGAAAGAAGAGTAACAATGGATAAGAAACATGCCCATGATATGCATATTA